>NZ_JBRRET010000020.1:0-67945 GCF_056760435.1 Stenotrophomonas sp. STEN008
CCCGCCCCCCCCGCGCCCCCCCCCCCCCCGCCCCCCCCCCCCCCCCGCCCCCCCCCCCCCCCCCCCCCCCCCCCCCCCCCCCCCCCCCCCCCCCCCGCCCCCCCCCCCCCCCCCCCCCCGCCCCCCCCCCCCCCCCCCCCCGCCCCCCCCCCCCCCCCCCCCCCCCCGCCCCGGCATCTACAGGAAGATCCAATGGCAGGACTGCGACTGATCGTCGGTCTGGGCAATCCCGGATCGGAGCACGCCCGGACCCGGCACAATGCCGGGTTTCATTTCGTTGAGGCCCTGGCGGAAAAGGCAGGGGCGCGATGGAACGTGGACAGCAAGCTGTTCGGCGAGACCGCCAAGGTCGAGATCGCCGGGCAGACGGTATGGCTGCTCAAGCCTGCCACTTTCATGAACCTCAGTGGCAAATCGGTCACCGCCGCGCAGCGGTTCTGGAAGATCGAGCCCGAGGAAACCCTGCTGGCGCATGATGAACTGGACCTCCCGCCCGGTGTGGCGCGGCTCAAGTTCGACGGCGGTCATGGCGGCCAGAATGGCCTGCGTGACACCATCCGCCTGCTGGGTCACGGCAAGTTCCATCGCCTGCGCGTGGGCATCGGCCATCCCGGCCACAAGGATCGCGTGGTGGGCTGGGTGCTGGGCCGCCCGTCCAAGGACGACGACCTGCTGATCGCGCGCGCCATCGACGATGCGATCGACGTGATGCCGCTGGCCGTGCAGGGCGATTTCAATGAAGCGATGAAGCGCCTGAACACCCCGAAGTAGCTGCCAACCCCGGTTGGCACCCGCAATGATCGATTGAAACAGCTTGGGAAAGCGGCGCGCGCGCTGTTTTCCCAATCAATTTCACCCCAGAGGTTGTCAAAGATGGGTATCAAATGCGGCATCGTCGGCCTGCCCAACGTCGGCAAGTCGACCCTGTTCAATGCGCTGACCAAGGCGGGCATCGCCGCGGCGAACTTCCCGTTCTGCACCATCGAACCGAACGTCGGCATCGTGCCGGTGCCGGACCCGCGCCTGAACGAGCTGGCAGCGATCATCAACCCGCAGAAGGTCATTCCGACCGCCGTGGAATTCGTCGACATCGCCGGCCTGGTCGCCGGCGCTGCCAGCGGCGAAGGACTGGGCAACAAGTTCCTCGCGCACATCCGCGAAGTCGATGCGATCACCCACGTGGTGCGCTGCTTCGAGAACGCCGACGTCATCCATGTCAACAACAAGGTCGATCCCATTTCGGATATCGAAACCATCGATACCGAACTGGCCCTGGCTGATCTGGACAGCGTCGAGAAGGCGCTGAACCGCGCCGAGCGCGCTGCCAAGGGTGGCGACAAGGAGGCCGCCGCGCGCAAGCCGGTGCTGGCCAAGCTGCAGGCTGCGCTTTCTGACGGCAAGTCCGGCCGTTCGGTGGGTCTGGACGAGGAAGAGAAGGCGCTGGTGCGCGACCTGTTCCTGCTGACCCTGAAGCCGGTGATGTACATCGCCAACGTGCTGGAGGACGGGTTCGAGAACAACCCGCACCTGGAAGCCGTGCGCGCGCACGCTGCCGCCGAGGGCGCGCAGGTGGTACCGGTGTCCGCCGCGATCGAGGAAGAACTGTCGCAGCTTGACGACGAGGATCGCGACACGTTCCTGGCCGACCTGGGCCTGAGCGAGCCGGGCCTGAACCGCGTGATCAACGCGGCCTACAGCCTGCTGGGCCTGCAGACCTACTTCACTGCCGGCGTGAAGGAAGTCCGCGCCTGGACCGTGCGCAAGGGTGCCACCGCCCCGCAGGCCGCCGCGGTCATCCACACCGACTTCGAGAAGGGCTTCATCCGCGCCGAAACCATCGCGTATGACGACTTCATCAAGTACAAGGGCGAAGCCGGTGCCAAGGAAGCCGGTCGCCTGCGCCTGGAAGGCAAGGAATACCGCGTGCAGGAAGGCGACGTGCTGCACTTCCGCTTCAACGTCTGATCCAGCGGCATCGGATCGACCCCGGACGCCCCGCCCCGAGCGGGGCGTCCGCGTTTCCGGCATCCGTCCCTGCGCTGGATAAAAATTGACCATGCTCTGAAACGCCTGCAGCGCAACGTTCGCACACACTTGTCCACATCAAACCCCCACCGCTTTCCACGCGCGGTGTGGAAAACCCAGCGTGCCGCTGTAGAGCCGAGCCCATGCCCGGCTGATGCCAGCCGGAGCCGAGCATGGTCTCGGCTCTACAGAAGCTTGTCCGCACGCCGTGGACAAAATTTCACCACGCTTCGAGACGCCTGCGCGACAACGCTCTCACCCACTTGTCCACATCAAGTTCCCATTGCCTTCCACGCGCCGTGTGGAAAACAATCGCGGCCGTGGACAAAAAATAACCACGCATGGAAACGCCTGAGGCGCAAGGCTCTCGCCTACTTGTCCACACCAAGCCCCCATCGCTTTCCACGCGTGGTGTGGAAAACCACGGCCGACAGCAGATTCCGATTTCGGACTTGTTGCATGGTGCGCGGCGCGGTGCTGCTTCAGGCTGGCCTCTGACCCTTCCACTGACACGGTCGGCATCATGCCTGTGCGCGACCCGGAGAGTTGCTATGACGACGCGAACGTATGGGTGGGTAGTGGCGATCGCGGCCCTCGGGTTGCTTCTGGCCTACGGCTGCCAATACATGGTCGTGCGGCCTGCACGAGGGAGTGCATCAGCCCCGGAGTGCACTGCCGTCAGCCTGTTGAGTGCCATGCGCGAGCGGTTGCGACCCGAAGCGGACTTCAGCGAAAGCGGAGGTATCTACCTGGACTCTGTTGACCCGGAGGATCCAGAGGCACTGATCGCCTATGCAGCACTGGGTCGTATCTGCCAGGAGCCAGCAGGACGACGCACCGATGAGGGGCAGGCCGTTGCCAGACGGCTTGCCCGGATCGCATCCAGCTTCATCGTCGGGGGAAAGCTTGAGCCCGGTCGCTACGTCCTGACCGCGGCCACGACTGGCTCCCGGGGCGATGAAGTGGTCGCGGTGTCACCGGAACACCTTGCACTGCTGCGAAGCATGAACACCCGCACGCTGGGGAGAGCAGTGATGCTGATGGACAGCAAGCGTCCCTACGGTGATACGCATTACCTCTACATCGACATGGCCCGCGCGCTGGGGGAGCCGGTTCCGCTGGACGCGAATGGTAATGCGACGTTCGCGCCGGGGGTGATTGCCCGGTACGACGAACTGCATGGACAGATGATTGATGTGGTCCGTGTTTTCTGGCGCTTTGCGGAGCCGGCGCAGTCTACGTCCTGAGCGGAACTGCACGCGGAAGGGGACGGAGGCCTGCGCCCCCGTCTTCCCGCCTGAGTTCAATGCAGCGGCACGCCTTACAGCGCGCTGCCGCCGAACTTGTGCGTGTACTGCAGATTGATCGTGCGGCCCACGCTGTCGAACCAGGAGACGTCGTAGTACGGGTACGCCGTGTATGTGGCGTCCTTCGGCGGCATCTTGTTGAACACGTTGACCACAGACAGAGACAGGCGCGAGTGGTCGTCGAAGCGATACTGCACCGACGCGTTGTAGCGGTACGTGGCCCTGATGTACGGGCTGTCGCCGCTGTCCCAGTCGAACACCTGGTCGTAGCTGTCCGAGGTGGGCAGCTTGCCCAGTCGCGAACCGTACACGGTGGCCGACCACGCATCCTTTTCCCACGTCACACTGACGCTGCTCTTGGTGCGTGGGATGTCGAAGCCGCTGTTCACCGCGAACTGGTCCTCGATCGCATCGCCGGTGTAGCGCTGGAAATCGTGCTTCTTCACCCAGGTGTGGCTGCCGTTGAAGATGAAGTCACCGATACCGGTCTGCAGGCGGTAGCGCAGGCCTGCATCGATGCCTGAGGTCGACTCGCGTGCCACGTTGATCGGATTCACGTGCACCCCGTACAGGCGGCCGTCGGCGGTCCGGGTCACCCGCGCCAGTGCGTCCACGCAGGTCGGTGACGTGATGTCGGCGTCGCCCAGGCGGCAGTTCGCTTCACTGGCCAGGATCGTGCGCACGTCCATGTCCTGCACCTGCCTGCGCATGTCGATGTCGAACCAATCCACCGAAAGATCCAGCCCTGCGGCCGGCGACCAGACGAAGCCTGCGCTCCACGAGGTGCTGGTCTCCGGGTCCAGCTCGCGGTTGCCGCTGCGGCTGCGGATGACGTTGCGCTCGTAGTCCGAGCAGTCGTCGGCCTGTTCGGCGCGGCAGCTGTACAGGTCCTCGGCGCTGGTCTCGTCGTTGCCGGGGCCGGCAAACACGTAGTGCAGGTCCGGGGCGCGGAAGGCCGTGCCGTACGAGCCGCGCACCAGCAGGCTCTCGACCGGGCGCCACTCAAGGCCGCCGCTCCAGGTCGCCTTGCCGATCGTGTGGCCGGAGTAGCGGTACTGGTCATAGCGACCGGCCACGCTCAGGTTGATCGTCTCGTGCAGCGGCATGCGCAGCTCGGCGGCCGTTGCCCAGCGGTTGCGCGAACCCTTGCCGTCGGAATCCTTCCAGCTGTAGTAGTAGTACTGGGTCGCCAGCGGATCGGGATTCAGCGCGTAGGCCTGCTGGCCCACTTCCACGGTCGCGGCAAAACCGGCATCGCCGCCGGGCAGGGCGAACAGCGAGCCGTTGGTCAGGGTGAGGGCGGCCGTCTCGGTGCGGGACTTCGGGGTATAGGTGGTGCGTGCGGCGATCGCGTCGTACTCGGCGCGGGTCAGCGGTCGGTACAGCCGCGACGGGTCAGCGTTGTAGATCGGGAAGCCGTCGTCGTCCTCGCCCAACTGCGGGCCCAGGAACAGGTCGTTGGCCCTGCCGGCGATGATCTGTGGCCAGCTGATCCGCGACTGGTACTGCGAATGGCTCAACGCCGCTTCGTAATCCCAGTTGCCGGCCAGGTTGCCCTTGAAGCCGGTGGTCACGCTGAAGGTCTTCTGCGTGCTGCGCACCATCGCGTTGCGCAGGCCACCCATTTCCTCGGGCGAGAACTGACGCTGCCAGAACTCGATTTCGCCAGTGGCTTCGTTGCTGAAGTAGCCCGACTCGTCGCCGTCGGCGGCCATGCGGCCCCACGACGTCACGTCGCGCATCAGCGCCAGCGTGTGGTAACCCATCTGCACGTCGGCGAACCACTGCTGGCCGTTGTCGAAGTCATAGCTCAGCGAGGCATAGCCGTTGGCGCCGCGGCGCTTGCTGAGGATGGTGCCGTAGCCGATCGACGCGTCGCTGCCGCAGTAGTAGCCATAGCGGGGGCGGAAGGCATGGTAGGTGCTGCCCTGATTCTGTCCGCTCAGGGCATCGCAGGTGGCCGCGCCCGGATCCAGGTAGTCATCGTTGTAGTCGGTGCGCAGGTAGGCACGGCGGGCGATGCGCGAGCCCTCGGTCGGCCCGTCCTGGGTCGAATCCTGGATGTCGCGCTCATAGGCCCACAGCGGCGTCTGCGACTGCAGCTCCACGCTGTACACCGCATTGAAGCGGCCCGTGCTGAACCCGCTGGACAGGCTCATGTCGAAGGAATCGCCACCGCCCTCACTGGTGGTGCCCATGCGCACGTCGACCGTGGTGCCGTCGGCCTTCTTCTTGAGGATGAAGTTGACCACGCCGGCGATCGCGTCCGAACCATAGATGGCCGAGGCGCTGCCGGTCAGCACTTCGATGCGGTCGATCATGCCCAGCGGAATGTTGGACACGTCGGTGAAGTTGCTGCGGCCCTGGAACGGCATCGGGAAATCGGCGATGCGGCGGCCGTTGACCAGCACCAGGGTGTGGTTGGGTCCCAGCCCGCGCAGGTCGACCTGCTGTGCACCCGGCGAGAAGTCGGCGCCGCTGGAGGATTGCTGGCTCTGCGTCTCGCCACCGTTCTGGGTCATTGCCCGCAGCACGTCCGGCACGGTGGTGAAGCCGCTGGAACGGATCTGTTCGGCGTCGATCACCGTGATCGGGGCAGGGCCCTCGACCTGGGCGCGCGGAATGCGTGAGCCGGTGACCTGTACCGCATCGAGCTGCCGTACCGGAGAGGAGGCCGGAGCCTGGGCCGCCGCAGAAGCAGCAAGGCCCATCAACGCCAGCTGGATCGACCACGCCATCGCCTGTCTACGCATGAGAAGTTCCCGGAAGTAATGCCGGCCCGCAGAGGAGGGGCCCATCCCCCATTCAGATTTCCGCAATGGGCGCCGGCATTTAACGCCTTTTTCATGCCCTTGACTACTGATGACCCATCTGGCAAAGAGTGAAAACGCTTGCAGGTCGTTTCTGTTCAGGGAGATCAAGATGCGACGGTTCCATCGAAGGCTGCGTCACGTGCTTGCCGGCCTGGCAGTGCTGGTTCTCCTGGGCTCGCCGCTGGCCGCGTCCGCGCAGGACCTGCAGGGGCCGGGATTCGCCTATTACGAGACCGGCGATCTCGATGCCCCGCGACCGGGGCCGAGGGCGCCAGCGATGATGCTGATGGGCGGTGGAGAGTGGGTGCCGGAGGCGTTCCAGTGGTGGTTGAAGCAGGCCGGCAATGGCCGCGTGCTGATCCTGCGCGCCTCCGGCAGCGACGAGCTGCAGGAGCGTCTGCACCATGACATCGGCGGCACCACCGCCGTGCAGACCCTGGTGTTCGACAGCCGTCGTGGCGCCGACGACCCGGCCGTACTGCGGGTGGTGGCCGCGGCCGACGCCATCTTCATCGCCGGCGGCGACCAGTCGCGCTACATCCGCTTCTGGAAGGGGACCGCACTCAACCGCGCGCTCAATGCCCACGTCCGTGCCGGCAAACCGATCGCCGGCACCAGTGCCGGATTGGCGATCCTCGGTGGCTATGCCTACGGCGCGCTTGACGGTGGCAGCGTCACCTCCGCCGCCGCGCTGGCCGACCCGATGGGCAGCGCGGTGACGATGGACAGTGGCTTCCTGCAGATGCCCTATCTGCAGCGGGTGGTCACCGACACCCACTTCGACCGGCGTGATCGTCTCGGTCGCCTGATCGTTTTCGTTGCCCGTGCCGCGCAGGACAGTGGCGACCCGGACATGATCGGCATCGGCGTGGACGAAGACACCGCGCTGTGCGTGGAGCCTGACGGACGCGCGCAGGTCTACAGCGCCGATGGTCATGGCAGGGTCTGGGTGGTCCGCCCGGGCCGTGGCGCGGACCGGCTGACCCAGGGCGAACCGCTGCGTTTCCACGCTGTGCCGGTTACCGTGGTGGCAAGCGGTGGCCGCATGCGGCTGGACGACTTCCAGGCCGACGCCGACTATCACGCAGCGGTCGATGTTGACGGTGGCCGGATTGAACTGATCCGTCGCTGACCGCTGCTGCCGGCCGCGCGCCGGCGCTTCCCTTCAGGCATCTCGTCGAGCCTGCTCGATGCCATCGCTTCCATTTCCGGAGATATCGATGAAGCTTCATCTGGCGCTGTCTGCGCTGCTGTCCCTGCCGTTGCTCGCCCATGCTGCGCCGGATGCGTCGCCCCTGCTGGTCATCCATGGCGGTGCCGGCGTCGAGCGCAAGGATCTGTCCGCCGCCGAGGAGAAGGCGGCACGTGCGGCACTCCGTGCGGCGCTGCTGAAGGGACATGCCGAGCTGGCAGCCGGTCGCCCTGCACTGGCGGCGGTCACCGCAGCGATCACCGTTCTCGAGGACGATCCCACGTTCAATGCCGGCAAAGGCGCGGTGTTCACCCACGACGGGCGCAACGAGCTGGATGCGGCCGTGATGGATGGCGCCACCCAGGCGGCCGGCGCGGTGGCCGGCGTGCAGCGCGTACGCAACCCGATCCTGCTGGCAACGGCCGTGATGCAGGAATCGAAACACGTGATGATGGTCGGGCAGGGCGCTGAGGCGTTCGCCGTCGAGCAGGGCATGACCCTGGTCGATCCTTCGTACTTCCGCACCGACAAGCGCTGGCAGCAGCTGCAGCGCGCACTGAAGGAGGAGGCCGGCGGCCAGGCCCACGCCGACCTGGAAACGGCCCGGCACTTCGGCACGGTCGGTGCGGTTGCGCTGGATGCGCAGGGGCGCCTGGCAGCGGGGACCTCCACCGGAGGAATGACCAACAAGCGCTACGGGCGCGTCGGCGATTCGCCGATCATCGGCGCCGGCACCTGGGCCGATGCACGCTGTGCGGTGTCGGGAACCGGGTGGGGCGAGTACTACATCCGCACCGCTGCCGCGCACGAGATCTGCGCGCGTATCCGCTACCAGGGCCAGTCGCCGGCGGAGGCGGGCAGGGGCGTGATCAACGAGGCGATTCCGCAGATGGGTGGGGATGGCGGTGCGATCGTGCTCTCCGCCGATGGAAAAGCGGCCACGCCGTTCAACACGCAGGGCATGTACCGCGGCTGGATCGGTGCCGACGGCGTTCCGCATGTGGCGATCTTCGCCGACGAGGCCTTGGCACTGCCCGGGCAATAGGCTTGCGTATCAAAGGGTTTGCGACGCATGTGAAAAAAAGTGAAAAAAAGCGTTGACAGGCCCCCGCTTCATCTCCAGAATTGCGGGCTCACCACCACACACCGCAACGCTTCGGCGGCACGGGATGGGGTTGAAACGGAGGGATACCCAAGCGGCCAACGGGGGCAGACTGTAAATCTGCTGGCTTACGCCTTCGGTGGTTCGAATCCACCTCCCTCCACCAGCTTCACGTTGTGGCACTTCCCGGTGCGGGAGTAGTTCAATGGTAGAACCTCAGCCTTCCAAGCTGATGGTGCGGGTTCGATTCCCGTCTCCCGCTCCATTGAATGAACTTTGAATATTATCGAGTTCATGCCATAATGCAAAACTCGCTCACGTAGCTCAGTCGGTAGAGCACTTCCTTGGTAAGGAAGAGGTCGAAGGTTCGATTCCTTTCGTGAGCACCATCTTCAGCACCACACCAGACGAATTCGAGATAAGCAGCCATGGCCAAGGGTAAGTTCGAGCGCACCAAGCCGCACGTCAACGTCGGCACCATCGGTCACGTCGACCACGGCAAGACCACGCTGACCGCCGCGCTGACCAAGATCGGCGCCGAGCGCTTCGGTGGCGAGTTCAAGGCGTATGACGCCATCGACGCCGCACCGGAAGAAAAGGCTCGTGGTATCACGATCTCGACCGCGCACGTCGAATACGAATCCCCGACCCGTCACTACGCCCACGTTGACTGCCCGGGCCACGCTGACTACGTCAAGAACATGATCACCGGTGCTGCCCAGATGGACGGCGCGATCCTGGTGTGCTCGGCCGCTGACGGCCCGATGCCGCAGACCCGCGAGCACATCCTGCTGTCGCGTCAGGTCGGCGTGCCGTACATCGTGGTGTTCCTGAACAAGGCTGACATGGTCGACGACGCCGAGCTGCTCGAGCTGGTCGAAATGGAAGTGCGCGAACTGCTGAGCAAGTACGAGTTCCCGGGCGACGACACCCCGATCATCTCGGGTTCGGCCCGCTTGGCGCTGGAAGGCGACCAGAGCGAGATCGGCGTGCCGGCGATCCTGAAGCTGGTCGACGCGCTGGACACCTGGATTCCGGAGCCGGAGCGTGCGATCGACAAGCCGTTCCTGATGCCGGTGGAAGACGTGTTCTCGATCTCGGGCCGCGGCACCGTGGTGACCGGTCGTATCGAGCGCGGCGTGATCAAGGTTGGTGACGAAATCGAAATCGTCGGTATCCGTCCGACCCAGAAGACCACCGTGACCGGCGTGGAAATGTTCCGCAAGCTGCTGGACCAGGGCCAGGCAGGCGACAACGCCGGTCTGCTGCTGCGCGGCACCAAGCGTGACGACGTCGAGCGCGGCCAGGTTCTGGCCAAGCCGGGTTCGATCACCCCGCACACCGAGTTCGAAGGCGAAGTGTACGTGCTGTCGAAGGACGAGGGCGGCCGTCACACCCCGTTCTTCAACGGCTACCGCCCGCAGTTCTACTTCCGCACCACCGATATCACCGGCGCTGCCAAGCTGCCGGAAGGCGTGGAAATGGTGATGCCGGGTGACAACGTCAAGATGACCGTGACCCTGATCAACCCGGTCGCGATGGACGAAGGCCTGCGCTTCGCCATCCGCGAAGGTGGCCGCACCGTCGGCGCCGGCGTGGTCTCGAAGATCATCAAGTAAGCCTGCAGTACCGGCGGTTGCATAGCGCTGCCGGTCGCGCGAGTGGCGGGCCGGGAACCTCGGTCCGCCTTCGCCGTCTAAGGGAAGGCAAGTTTCAAAACGTACGCCAGTAGCTCAATTGGCAGAGCAGCGGTCTCCAAAACCGCAGGTTGGGGGTTCGAGTCCCTCCTGGCGTGCCATCTGCCCACCTTATCCAGCGGCTCTTGCCGCTAAAGCAGACACACCGGATGAATAGCAAGATCGAACATTCCAAGGACACCTCCGCCAGCGGTGGAGATATCGTCAAGTACGTTGCCGCATCCCTGCTGGTGCTGGCGGGTCTGTTCGTCTGGTTCTGGTTCTCCGCCGACTCCGGTCGCGCCGCCCAGCTGGGCGCGTGGGCGGGTCAGCTGCGTGCGTTGGCGGTCGTGGTCGGTCTGGTTGGCGGTATCGGCGTGTTCATGCTGACCGGCAAGGGGCGCGACACCCGCGAATTCCTCTCCGAGTCGCGCTTCGAACTGCGCAAGGTGGTCTGGCCGACGCGCCAGGAAGCCGTTCGCATGACCTGGGTCGTGATTGTCGTGGTGCTCATCCTCAGCCTGCTGCTGGGTGGCTTCGACTTCCTGATCCAGAAACTGACTCAGTGGTTCCTGAGCCGCTAAGGAGAATTGCATGAAGCGTTGGTACGTCGTTCACGCCTATTCGGGCTTCGAGAAGTCGGTGGCGCAGGCTCTGCGTGATCGCATCGTCCGTGATGGCATGGAAGAGCGCTTCGGCGACGTCCTGGTTCCGACCGAGGAAGTGATCGAGATGCGCGCCGGCCAGAAGCGCCGGTCCGAGCGCAAGTTCTTCCCGGGTTACGTGCTGGTCCAGATCGAGACCCACGAAGAGGCCGGTATTCCGCGCATCGACAACGAAAGCTGGCACCTGGTCAAGGAAACCCCGCGCGTGATGGGCTTCATCGGCGGTACCGCCGATCGTCCGCTGCCGATCGCCGATTCCGAAGCCGAGTCCATCCTGAACCGCGTTCAGGAAGGTGTCGAGAAGCCGCGTCCGAAGGTGCTGTTCGAGCCGGGCCAGATGGTCCGCGTCACCGATGGCCCGTTCAACGATTTCAATGGTGTGGTCGAAGAAGTCAACTACGAGAAGAGCCGTCTGCGCGTCTCGGTGCTGATCTTCGGTCGTGCCACCCCGGTCGAGCTCGAGTTCGGCCAGGTCGAGAAGCAGACCGGCTGATGCCCGGTGATGCTGCCGGCCACGGGCTGGCAGCCTTCAGGTCGCCCTCCCTGTTCAGACAGGGCGCCCAAAATCTGATATAGTGCGCGGCTCCCCGCTGGGAAGCCAGCAGGACGAGGCCACCGCAAGGTGGCCTTCGGCATGATTTCAAAACGCGATGCCGGGACGCGTGATTCCCGGTCCGATGGGGAGCCTGTTGTCGAAAGGCGCTAGCACCCGGAGAGTACTCACATGGCAAAGAAAGTTGTCGGTTACATCAAGCTGCAGGTGAAGGCCGGTCAGGCCAACCCCTCGCCGCCGGTCGGTCCTGCGCTGGGTCAGCGCGGCCTGAACATCATGGAATTCTGCAAGGCGTTCAACGCTGCCACGCAGAAGCTCGAGCCGGGTCTGCCGGTTCCGGTGATCATCACGGCCTACTCGGACCGTACGTTCACCTTCATCACCAAGAGCACCCCGGCCACCACCCTGCTGAAGAAGGCCGCTGGCATCTCGTCGGGCTCCAAGCGCCCGAACACCGAGAAGGTCGGCAAGGTCACCCGTAAGCAGCTGGAAGAGATCGCCAAGGCGAAGGAACCGGATCTGACTGCCGCCGACCTGGACGCCGCCGTGCGTACCATCGCTGGCTCTGCCCGTTCCATGGGCCTCGTGGTGGAGGGTTAAGAAGATGGCACAGACCAAGCGTGAGAAGGCCATCAAGGCCGCCGTCGTTCCGGGCAAGGCTTACGCCTTCGAGGACGCGATCAACATCCTGAAGAGCGCCACCAAGGCCAAGTTCGTCGAGTCGATCGACGTTGCTGTGCGCCTGGGCGTCGACGCGAAGAAGTCCGACCAGCAGGTCCGTGGCTCCACCGTCCTGCCGGCCGGTACCGGCAAGTCGGTCCGCGTTGCCGTGTTCGCTCCGGCCGGTGCCAAGGCTGATGAAGCCCTGGCCGCTGGCGCCGAAGCCGTCGGCATGGATGACCTGGCCGAGAAGATGCAGGCCGGCGATCTGAACTACGACGTCGTCATCGCGACCCCGGACGCCATGCGCGTTGTCGGTAAGCTGGGCACCGTGCTGGGCCCGCGCGGCCTGATGCCGAACCCGAAGGTCGGCACCGTTTCCCCGAACCCGGGTGAAGCCGTGAAGAACGCCAAGTCGGGCCAGGTCCGTTACCGCACCGACAAGGCTGGCATCATCCACTGCACCATCGGCAAGGCCGACTTCGCCGAAGACGCGTTGAAGTCGAACCTGACCGCGCTGCTGCTGGACCTGATCAAGGCCAAGCCGGCCACCTCGAAGGGCACCTACCTGCAGAAGGTTTCGGTCAGCTCGACGATGGGCCCGGGCGTCACCGTCGACCAGTCGTCGCTGACCCTGAAGTAATTGTTTCAAGCGGTCACGGTACTTTCGGGTGCCGTGACCGTGACATTTGAAGGCATCGCAGGCAGCCCACCGCCTGCGGTAGCCGTCAAAGACCGCAGGCGCGGTCGTGGCAGGGCCGGCGACGGGCACGGAAGCTCGATATGGCAGGGAGTCGCCGCCGGAACAGTCATGAACGCTTAATCGATTCCCCGGAATCACCCTGCGTAGATGGTGCCCTTCTGGAGTTTTTCTGGTTCACGCACGTCTGGGTTTCCCAGGTTGGCCCACTCCAGGTCTAGAACGGCCCACCCCCCGGAACATCATCCTGGTGTTCCCGGCGTCCAGGACGGATGCCGCACAGGACCGCACACGGCAGGAGCCGTAAGCGGAGTTCAATTGGAGGAGTGCAATGGCTCTCAATCTGTCCCAGAAGCAAGAAGTAGTCGCCGAGCTGGCAGACGTCGCCGCCAAGGCCCACTCCTTGATCGCAGCCGAATACGCTGGCACCACGGTCGCCCAGATGACCGCGATGCGCAAGCAGGCTCGTGAAACCGGTGTTTTCTTGAAGGTTGTCAAGAACACCCTGGCTTCGCGCGCCGTTGAAGGCACCGAGTTCGCCGTGGCCCAGGACCAGATGGTTGGTCCGCTGCTGTACGCGTTCTCGCTCGAGGAGCCCGGCGCTGCCGGTCGCCTGATCAAGGAAGCCGCCAAGGGCAACGACAAGCTGAAGGCTAAGGTCGTCGCCATCGGTGGCGAAGTGTTCCCGGCAAGCCACGTCGACGTGCTGGCCTCGCTGCCGACCCGCGATCAGGCCCTGGCCATGCTGGCCCGCGTCCTGACCGAGCCGGTCACGATGTTCGCCCGCGCCATCAAGGCTGTTGGCGAGAAGCAGGGTGGTGGCGAAACCGCCGCTGCCGAGCCGGCCGCCGAGACCGCCTGAGTTTCGACTTACCGTGGTTCCTGACGGAACCTCAACCCAGAAAATCATCCAAAGGTATTAATCATGTCCCTTACCAACGAACAGATCGTCGACGCCATCGCCGAGAAGTCCCTGATGGAAGTGATGGAGCTGGTCAAGGCCATCGAAGAGAAGTTCGGCGTCTCCGCCGCTGCTCCGGTTGCCGTGGCTGCTGCCGCTGGCCCGGCCGCTGCTGTTGAAGAGCAGACCGAGTTCACCGTCACCCTGAAGTCGGCCGGCGAGAAGAAGGTCGAAGTCATCAAGGCCGTCCGCGCCATCACCGGCCTGGGCCTGAAGGAAGCGAAGGACCTGGCCGAAGCCGGTGGCGTCCTGAAGGAAGGCGCTTCGAAGGACGACGCCGAGAAGATGAAGAAGGACCTGGAAGCTGCTGGCGCGACTGTCGAAGTCAAGTAAGCACTTCCTTTGCATCGTCATCGATTCTCGGCGATGCAGCCAAGGCTGGGGGCGTAAGCCCCCGGCCTTTGGTCGTTGTTGCAGGCCCGCGTACTGCGCGGGTGGATTCAGGCGGTAGAAAGCCCAACACGGGCTGCGGTCAAATCCCGGCACGCCCGCGCATCGCGCGGCAGCAGGGAAGTAGATGCAGACGAGTTGGCAGTTGGAAGTAGCGGGAGAAGGCGTGCTGGTGCCGGCAATACCAGCGACTTCCAACTGACAATTTCAAAGTTCCCTTCAGGGTCGTGGACGCACGGCCCGCACAACAAGGTGGAAGACCTCATGACGTCCTATTCGTTCACCGAAAAGAAGCGTATCCGCAAGGATTTCGGCAAGCAGCGCTCGATTCTCGAAGTGCCGTTCCTGCTCGCGATCCAGGTGGATTCCTACCGTGATTTCCTGCAGGAGAACATCGATCCGGCCAAGCGTGCCGATCATGGCCTGCACGCCGCGCTGAAGTCGGTCTTCCCGATCGCCAGCTACAGCGGCAATGCCGCCCTGGAGTACGTCGGCTACAAGCTGGGCGAGCCGGTCTTCGACGAACGTGAATGCCGCCAGCGCGGCATGAGCTACGGAGCTCCGCTGCGCGTGACCGTGCGCCTGGTGATCTACGACCGCGAGTCGTCGACCAAGGCCATCAAGTACGTGAAGGAGCAGGAGGTCTATCTGGGCGAAATCCCGCTGATGACCGAGAACGGCACCTTCATCGTCAACGGCACCGAGCGCGTCATCGTCTCGCAGCTGCACCGCTCGCCGGGCGTGTTCTTCGACCACGACCGCGGCAAGACCCACAGCTCGGGCAAGCTGTTGTACAGCGCCCGCATCATCCCCTACCGCGGTTCCTGGCTGGACTTCGAGTTCGACCCGAAGGACGCGCTGTTCACCCGTATCGACCGCCGCCGCAAGCTGCCGGTGTCGATCCTGCTGCGCGCGCTTGGCTACAGCAACGAAGAGATGCTGGCCGAGTTCTTCGAGATCAACACCTTCCACATCAACCCGGATGAAGGCGTCCAGCTGGAGCTGGTGCCGGAGCGCCTGCGTGGCGAAACCCTGGGCTTCGACCTCGCCGACGGCGACAAGGTCATCGTGGAAGCCGGCAAGCGCATCACCGCGCGCCACATCAAGCAGCTGGAAGCCTCGGGCATTGCGGCCCTGGCCGTGCCGGACGACTACCTGGTCGGCCGCATCCTGTCGCACGACGTGGTCGATGCCTCGACCGGCGAACTGCTGGCCCAGGCCAATGACGAAATCAGCGAAGAGCAGCTGCAGAACTTCCGCAAGGCAGGCGTCGATGCGGTCGGTACCCTGTGGGTGAACGACCTGGATCGTGGTCCGTACCTGTCCAACACCCTGCGCATCGATCCGACCAAGACCCAGCTGGAAGCACTGGTCGAGATCTACCGCATGATGCGTCCGGGCGAGCCGCCGACCAAGGACGCCGCGCAGAACCTGTTCCACAACCTGTTCTTCACCTTCGAGCGCTACGACCTGTCCGCGGTCGGCCGCATGAAGTTCAACCGTCGCGTGGGCCGCAAGGAAACCACCGGCGAAGCCGTGCTGTACGACAGCAAGTACTTCGGTGAGCGCAACGACGAAGAGTCCAAGCGCCTGGTCGCTGCCCATGGCGACAGCTCCGACATCCTGGACGTGATCAAGGTCCTGACCGAGATCCGCAATGGTCGCGGCGTGGTCGACGACATCGATCACCTGGGCAACCGTCGCGTGCGCTCGGTCGGTGAAATGGCCGAGAACGTGTTCCGCGTCGGCCTGGTCCGCGTCGAGCGCGCGGTCAAGGAACGCCTGTCGATGGCCGAGTCCGAAGGCCTGACGCCGCAGGAACTGATCAACGCCAAGCCGGTCGCTGCCGCCATCAAGGAGTTCTTCGGCTCCTCGCAGCTGTCGCAGTTCATGGATCAGAACAACCCGCTGTCGGAAGTGACCCACAAGCGTCGCGTCTCGGCCCTGGGCCCGGGCGGCCTGACCCGTGAGCGCGCCGGCTTCGAAGTGCGCGACGTGCACCCGACCCACTACGGCCGCGTCTGCACCATCGAAACGCCGGAAGGCCCGAACATCGGCCTGATCAACTCGCTGGCCGTGTACGCCCGCACCAACCAGTACGGTTTCCTCGAGACCCCGTACCGCAAGGTCGTGGACGGCAAGGTCTCCGACGAGATCGAGTTCCTGTCGGCGATCGAGGAAAACGAGTACGTCATCGCCCAGGCCAACGCCCTGACCGATGCCAAGAGCATGCTGACCGAGCAGTTCGTGCCGTGCCGCTACCAGGGCGAGTCGCTGCTGAAGCCGCCGGCGGAGGTCCACTTCATGGACGTCTCGCCGATGCAGACCGTGTCGATCGCGGCCGCGCTGGTGCCGTTCCTGGAGCACGATGACGCCAACCGCGCACTGATGGGCGCGAACATGCAGCGTCAGGCCGTGCCGACCCTGCGTTCGCAGAAGCCGCTGGTCGGCACCGGCATCGAGCGCGCCGTGGCGCGTGACTCCGGTGTGACCGTGAACGCCCGTCGTGGCGGTGAGATCGTGCAGATCGACGCTGCCCGCATCGTGGTCAAGGTGGTCGAGGAAGAGATCGTCGGTGCCACCGACGCCGGCGTCGACATCTACAACCTGGTCAAGTACACCCGTTCCAACCAGAACACCTGCATCAACCAGCGTCCGCTGGTCCAGGTGGGTGACGTCATCGCCCGCGGCGACGTGCTGGCCGACGGTCCGTCCACCGACATCGGCGAACTGGCTCTGGGCCAGAACATGCTGATCGCGTTCATGCCGTGGAACGGCTACAACTTCGAAGACTCCATCCTGCTCTCCGAGCGCGTGGTGGAAGAGGATCGCTACACCACGATCCACATCGAAGAGCTGACCTGCGTCGCGCGCGATACCAAGCTGGGGCCGGAGGAAATCTCCGCCGACATCCCGAACGTTTCCGAGCAGGCGCTGAACCGCCTGGACGAGAGCGGCGTGGTGTACATCGGTGCGGAAGTCCGCGCCGGCGACATCCTGGTCGGCAAGGTCACGCCGAAGGGCGAGAGCCAGCTGACCCCGGAAGAGAAGCTGCTGCGCGCGATCTTCGGCGAGAAGGCTTCGGACGTTAAGGACAGCTCGCTGCGCGTTCCGCCGGGCATGGACGGCACCGTCATCGACGTGCAGGTCTTCACCCGCGACGGCATCGAGAAGGACAAGCGTGCGCGCCAGATCGAAGAGTCGGAGATCAAGCGCGTCAAGAAGGACTTCGACGACCAGTTCCGCATCCTGGAAGCCGCCATCTACATGCGTCTGCGTTCGCAGATCGTCGGCAAGGTGGTCAACGGCGGTGCCGGCCTGAAGAAGGGTGACGTCATCACCGACGCGTACCTGGACGGCCTGAAGAAGGCTGACTGGTTCGTGCTGCGCATGAAGGACGAGGACGCTTCGGAAGCCATCGAGCGCGCCCAGAAGCAGATCCAGGCGCACGAGAAGGAATTCGAGCGTCGCTTCGCCGACAAGCGCGGCAAGATCACAGCAGGCGACGACCTGGCTCCGGGCGTGCTGAAGATGGTCAAGGTGTTCCTGGCCGTGAAGCGCCGCATCCAGCCGGGCGACAAGATGGCGGGTCGCCACGGCAACAAGGGTGTTGTGTCCAACGTGGTGCCGGTCGAGGACATGCCGTACATGGCCTCGGGCGAAACCGTGGACATCGTGCTGAACCCGCTGGGCGTGCCGTCGCGTATGAACATCGGCCAGATCCTGGAAGTGCACCTGGGTTGGGCCGCCAAGGGCCTGGGCCGCAAGATCCAGGCGATGCTGGAAGCCCAGGCGGCCGTTGCCGACCTGCGCCGGTTCCTGGACGACATCTACAACCACGATGACACCAACGTGGCCAACCGTGTCGACCTGTCGCAGTTCAGCGACGAGGAGCTGCTGCGCCTGGCCCGTAACCTCACCGACGGCGTGCCGATGGCCACCCCGGTGTTCGACGGTGCCACCGAAGCGGAAATCAAGCGCATGCTGGAACTGGCCGATCTGCCGAGCAGTGGCCAGACCCAGCTGTACGACGGCCGCACCGGTGAAGCGTTCGATCGCCACACCACCGTGGGTTACATGCACTACCTGAAGCTGAACCACCTGGTCGACGACAAGATGCACGCGCGTTCGACCGGTCCGTACTCGCTCGTCACCCAGCAGCCGCTGGGCGGCAAGGCGCAGTTCGGTGGCCAGCGCTTCGGTGAAATGGAAGTCTGGGCGCTGGAAGCCTACGGCGCGGCCTACACCCTGCAGGAAATGCTGACGGTGAAGTCCGATGACGTGCAGGGCCGCAACCAGATGTACAAGAACATCGTCGACGGTGAGCACGAGATGGTCGCGGGCATGCCGGAATCCTTCAACGTGCTCGTGAAGGAAATCCGCTCGCTGGCCATCAACATGGAACTGGAAGACAACTGATCCATGCCGGTGCGGCGGCTCTCTCCGCCGCGCCGCTGGCAGTGACCTGAAAGCCCATCGACACAGCATTCCTCCTTCTGGAGAACACCATGAAAGACCTGCTCAATCTCTTCAACCAGCAGCGCCAGACGCTGGACTTCGACGCGATCAAGATCGCGCTGGCTTCGCCGGACCTGATCCGCTCGTGGTCCTTCGGCGAAGTGAAGAAGCCGGAAACCATCAACTACCGTACCTTCAAGCCGGAACGCGACGGCCTGTTCTGCGCCGCCATCTTCGGCCCGGTCAAGGACTACGAGTGCCTGTGCGGCAAGTACAAGCGCATGAAGCACCGCGGCGTGGTCTGCGAGAAGTGCGGCACTGAAGTGACCCTGGCCAAGGTGCGCCGCGAGCGCATGGGCCACATCGACCTGGCCTCGCCGGTCGCGCACATCTGGTTCCTCAAGTCGCTGCCGTCGCGCATCGGCCTGATGCTGGACATGACCCTGCGCGACATCGAGCGCGTGCTGTACTTCGAAGCCTACGTGGTGACCGAGCCGGGCCTGACCGCCCTGGAGCGCCGCCAGCTGCTGACCGAAGAACAGTACCTGCAGGCCCGCCAGGAGCACGGTGACGACTTCGACGCCGCCATGGGCGCCGAGGCCGTGTACGAACTGCTGCGCACGATCGACCTGCAGTCGGAGATGACCCGCCTGCGCGAGGAGATCGCCGCGACCGGTTCGGAAACCAAGCTGAAGCGACTGACCAAGCGCATCAAGCTGATCGAGGCCTTCCTGGAGTCGGGCAACCGTCCGGAATGGATGGTGATGACCGTGCTGCCGGTGCTGCCGCCGGACCTGCGTCCGCTGGTGCCGCTGGACGGTGGCCGCTTCGCGACCTCCGACCTGAACGACCTGTACCGCCGCGTCATCAACCGCAACAACCGCCTGCGCCGCCTGCTCGAACTGAGCGCGCCGGACATCATCGTGCGCAATGAAAAGCGCATGCTGCAGGAATCGGTCGATGCGCTGCTGGACAACGGTCGCCGTGGCCGTGCCATCACCGGCACCAACAAGCGCCCGCTGAAGTCGCTGGCCGACATGATCAAGGGCAAGCAGGGTCGCTTCCGTCAGAACCTGCTGGGCAAGCGCGTGGACTACTCGGGCCGTTCGGTCATCGTGGTCGGTCCGTACCTGCGCCTGCACCAGTGTGGCCTGCCGAAGAAGATGGCACTGGAACTGTTCAAGCCGTTCGTGTTCGCCAAGCTGCAGCGTCGTGGCCTGGCCACCACCATCAAGGCCGCCAAGAAGCTGGTCGAGCGCGAAGAAGCCGAAGTCTGGGACATCCTGGAAGAGGTCATCCGCGAGCATCCGGTGATGCTGAACCGCGCGCCGACCCTGCACCGTCTGGGCATCCAGGCGTTCGAGCCGGTGCTGATCGAAGGCAAGGCCATCCAGCTGCATCCGCTGGTCTGCACCGCGTTCAACGCCGACTTCGACGGTGACCAGATGGCCGTCCACGTGCCGCTCTCGCTGGAAGCCCAGCTGGAAGCGCGTGCGCTGATGATGTCGACCAACAACATCCTGTCGCCGGCCAACGGCGAGCCGATCATCGTGCCGTCGCAGGACGTCGTGCTGGGTCTGTACTACATGACCCGCTCGCTGGAAAACAAGAAGGGCGAGGGCATGGCCTTCGCCAACATCGCCGAAGTCAAGCGCGCCTACGACAACCGCGTGGTGGAACTGCACGCCAAGGTCAAGGTCCGCATCACCGAAGTGGTGACCGACGAGGAAGGCAACAAGCAGAACAAGACCTCGATCGTGGATACCACGATCGGTCGCGCCCTGCTGGCTGAAATCCTGCCGGAAGGCCTGCCGTTCGCGCTGGCCAACACCGAGCTGACCAAGAAGAACATCTCGCGCCTGATCAACTCCAGCTACCGTCAGCTGGGTCTGAAGGACACGGTCGTGTTCGCCGACAAGCTGATGTACACCGGCTTCGCCTACGCAACCCGCGCCGGCGTGTCGATCGGTATCGACGACATGCTGATCCCGGACGAGAAGCGTGGCATCCTCACCGAGGCCGAAGCCGAAGTGCTGGAAATCCAGGAGCAGTACCAGTCGGGTCTGGTCACCGCTGGCGAGCGCTACAACAAGGTGGTCGACATCTGGTCGCGCACCAACGAGCGCATCGCCAAGGCGATGATGGACACCATCGGTACCGAGAAGGTCGTCAATGCCAAGGGTGAGACCATCGATCAGAAGTCGATGAACTCGCTGTACATCATGGCCGACTCCGGTGCACGAGGCAGCCAGGCGCAGATCCGTCAGCTGGCCGGCATGCGCGGCCTGATGGCCCGCCCGGACGGCTCGATCATCGAGACGCCCATCAAGGCGAACTTCCGCGAAGGCCTGAACGTGCAGGAGTACTTCAACTCCACCCACGGTGCCCGTAAGGGTCTGGCCGATACCGCGCTGAAGACCGCGAACTCGGGTTACCTGACCCGTCGACTGGTCGACGTGGCGCAGGACGTGGTGATCACCGAGGTGGATTGCGGTACCACCGAAGGCCTGATCATGACCCCGATCGTGGAAGGCGGTGACGTGGTCGAGCCGCTGAAGGACCGCGTGCTGGGTCGCGTGGTTGCCGAGGACGTGTTCCTGCCGGGCAACGACGAAGATCCGATCGTCACCCGCAACACCCTGCTGGACGAGCAGTGGGTCGCCAAGCTGGAAGATGCCGGCGTGCAGAGCATCAAGGTGCGTTCGACGATTTCGTGCGAATCGGCCTTCGGTGTCTGCGCTCGCTGCTACGGCCGCGATCTGGCCCGTGGCCATCTGGTCAACATCGGTGAAGCGGTCGGCGTCATCGCCGCCCAGTCCATCGGTGAGCCGGGTACCCAGCTGACCATGCGTACCTTCCACATCGGTGGTGCGGCGTCGCGAGCTGCTGCGGTCGACAACATCACCGTCAAGACCACCGGCTCGGTCAAGTTCAGCAACCTCAAGTCGGTCGAGCATGCCAACGGCTCGCTGGTGGCAGTGTCGCGCTCGGGCGAAATCTCGGTGCTCGATGCCCACGGCCGTGAGCGTGAGCGTTACAAGCTGCCGTACGGTGCGACCATCACGTCCAAGGACGGCGATGCGATCAAGGCTGGCCAGACCGTGGCCAACTGGGATCCGCATAACCACCCGATCGTGTCGGAAGTGGCCGGCTTCATCCGCTTCATCGACTTCGTCGACGGCATCACCGTCATCGAGAAGACCGACGAGCTGACCGGCCTGGCCTCGCGCGAAATCACCGATCCGAAGCGTCGTGGTACCCAGGCCAAGGACCTGCGCCCGATCGTGCGCATCGTCGACGCCAAGGGCAACGACCTGTCGATCCCGGGCACTGATCTGCCCGCGCAGTACCTGCTGCCGCCGCGCTCGATCGTCAACCTGCAGGATGGCGCCCCGGTGGGCGTGGGCGACGTCGTCGCCAAGATCCCGCAGGAAGCCTCGAAGACCCGCGACATCACCGGTGGTCTGCCGCGCGTGGCCGACCTCTTCGAAGCGCGCAAGCCGAAGGATCCGGCGGTGCTGGCCGAGCGTTCGGGCATCATCAGCTTCGGCAAGGACACCAAGGGCAAGCAGCGCCTGATCATCAAGGACACCGATGGTTCGGAGCACGAAGAGCTGATTCCGAAGTACCGCCAGGTCATCGTGTTCGAAGGCGAGCATGTCACCAAGGGTGAAACCATCGTGGACGGCGAGCCGAGCCCGCAGGACATCCTGCGCCTGCTGGGTGTCGAACCGCTGGCGGCCTACCTGGTCAAGGAAATCCAGGACGTGTACCGCCTGCAGGGCGTGAAGATCAACGACAAGCACATCGAGGTGATCACCCGCCAGATGCTGCGCAAGGTCGAGATCACCGATCAGGGCAGCAGCAAGTTCCTGAACGGCGAGCAGGTCGAACGCCAGCGCGTTATCGAGGAGAATGCCCGCCTGTCGACCCGCAACGAGCTGCCGGCGCGGTTCGATCCGGTCCTGCTGGGCATCACCAAGGCCTCGCTGGCCACCGAGTCGTTCATCTCGGCGGCGTCGTTCCAGGAGACCACCCGTGTGCTGACCGAAGCGGCCGTGCGCGGCACCTCGGACAACCTGCGTGGCCTGAAGGAAAACGTCATCGTCGGCCGTCTGATTCCGGCCGGTACCGGTCTGGCGTACCACAGCCAGCGCCGTCGTGGCGCGTCCGGCCTCACCGAGTCGGAGATGCAGACCCTGGCCGGCACCCCGGCGGCGGTCGAGGCTCCGGCAGTGGAAGCCGAGACCGAACAGGCTGCGGGCGAGGAATGAGGTGACCGGTCCGGCCGCAAGGCCGGACCCACCTTTGCGGTAACGCCCGGGGACATGCCCGGGCGGGCTTGAAGGGCAGGGCGGCGCAGGCCGTCCGACCTGGCTGTAGCGGCAGGCGGCTCCATCCGTGGAGGGCCGGTCGAACCTGAACGGGGTACATGGAGGCCCCCCAGTAACGTTCCGGGATCAGGGACGGGCTTGACAGGGCGCGTTTGACGTCGTTCCTGGCAGGTTGCTACAATCGTCTGTCTCAGCAGGCCAGAATTTTGGCCTGCTTTAACATTTCCGCATCTCTGGCCGGATTTTCCGGCCACCAATCAGAAGAACCTACTGATGGCGACGATCAACCAGCTGGTCCGCAAGCCGCGGCAAGCGACCACCTACAAGAGTGCCTCGCCGGCGCTCGACAAGTGCCCGCAGCGCCGTGGCGTCTGCACCCGTGTCTACACCACCACTCCGAAGAAGCCGAACTCGGCCCTTCGCAAGGTTGCCAAGGTCCGCCTGACCAACCAGGAAGAAGTGATTTCCTACATCGGTGGTGAAGGCCACAACCTGCAGGAGCACTCCGTGGTCCTGATCCGCGGCGGTCGCGTCAAGGACCTGCCGGGTGTGCGTTACCACACCGTTCGTGGCTCGCTCGACGCCGCCGGCGTTGCCAAGCGTCGCCAGGCCCGTTCCAAGTACGGCGCCAAGCGTCCGAAGGCCTAAGGAGAGAGCACTATGTCGCGTAAGGGTAATACTCCGCAGCGTTCCGTCCTGCCCGATCCGAAGCACGGAAGCGAAACCATCGCCCGCTTCATCAACATGGTCATGCAGAGCGGCAAGAAGTCCGTCGCCGAAAAGATCGTGTACGGCGCCATGGACGTGATCACCGAGAAGAACAGCAGCGCCAACGCCATCGAGCTGGTGCAGAAGGCGCTGGACAACGTCGCTCCGGCGGTCGAAGTCAAGTCGCGTCGCGTCGGCGGTGCCACCTACCAGGTGCCGGTCGAAGTGCGTGCCTCGCGCAAGATGGCTCTGGCCATGCGCTGGCTGATCGACTCCGCGCGCAAGCGTGGTGAGAACACCATGCCGAAGAAGCTGGCTGCTGAACTGATCGACGCCTCGGAAAACCGTGGTGGCGCCATCAAGAAGCGCGAAGAAACCCACCGCATGGCCGAAGCCAACAAGGCATTCGCCCACTACCGCTGGTGAGTTTGACGGCCTTGCAAAACAGGCAGGGCAGCACCACCTAGGTGCTGCCTCGCGGTCCCAGAAGGACTGCGCCAACCCGAAGGCCGCCGAAAGGCGGCGTTCGGCCATCCGAAATCCAAGAAATCTGAGAGGCTCCCCGTGGCCCGTTCCACTCCCATCGAGCGTTACCGTAACTTCGGCATCATGGCTCACATCGATGCCGGCAAGACCACCACGTCCGAGCGCATCCTGTTCTACACCGGCAAGAGCCACAAGATCGGTGAAGTGCATGACGGCGCCGCCACCATGGACTGGATGGAGCAGGAGCAGGAGCGTGGCATCACGATCCAGTCCGCTGCCACCACCGCGTTCTGGAAGGGCATGGACAAGTCCCTGCCGGAGCATCGCTTCAACATCATCGACACCCCCGGGCACGTCGACTTCACCATCGAAGTGGAGCGCTCGCTGCGCGTGCTCGACGGTGCGGTGTTCGTGCTGTGTGCCGTCGGTGGCGTGCAGCCGCAGTCGGAAACCGTGTGGCGCCAGGCCAACAAGTACCACGTGCCGCGCATCGCGTTCGTCAACAAGATGGACCGCACCGGTGCCAACTTCCAGAAGGTCGTCGGCCAGCTGAAGGCCAAGCTGGGCGCGGTTGCCGTGCCGATGCAGCTGCCGATCGGCGCTGAAGACAACTTCAAGGGCGTCGTCGACCTGCTGAAGATGAAGGCCATCCACTGGGATGAAGCCTCGCAGGGCATGAAGTTCGAGTACAGCGACATCCCGGCTGAACTGCAGGCGGCTGCTGAAGAAGCCCGCCAGTTCATGGTCGAGACCGCTGCCGAAGCCAGCGAAGAGCTGATGGAGAAGTACCTGGGCGGCGAAGAGCTGGCCGAGGCTGAAATCATCAACGCGCTGCGTACCCGCACCCTGGCCACCGAGATCGTGCCGATGTACTGCGGCTCGGCGTTCAAGAACAAGGGCGTGCAGGCCATGCTGGACGGCGTGATCCAGCTGCTGCCGTCGCCGGTCGATGTGCCGGACGTGAAGGGCGTGGACGTCGACGACGATACCGTCGAGATGACCCGCAAGTCGGATGACAAGGCGCCGTTCTCGTCGCTGGCCTTCAAGATCATCACCGACCCGTTCGTCGGCGCGCTGACCTTCTTCCGCGTCTACTCGGGCACGCTGAACGGTGGTGACACCGTGCTGAACTCGGTGAAGGGCAAGAAGGAGCGCATCGGCCGCATCCTGCAGATGCACTCGAACAACCGCGAGGAAATCAAGGAAGTTCTGGCGGGTGACATCGCTGCGGCCGTGGGCCTGAAGGACACCACCACCGGTGACACCCTGTGCGCCGTGGACGCCCCGATCATCCTGGAGCGCATGACGTTCCCGGAGCCGGTGATCTCGATGGCCGTCGAGCCGAAGACCAAGTCGGACCAGGAAAAGATGGGTCTGGCCCTGGGTCGTCTGGCGCAGGAAGATCCGTCGTTCCGCGTCAAGACCGACGAAGAATCCGGCCAGACCATCATCTCCGGCATGGGCGAGCTGCACCTGGACATCATCGTCGATCGCCTGAAGCGCGAGTTCAACGTTGAAGCCAACGTCGGTGCGCCGCAGGTGGCTTACCGCGAAACGATCACCCTGGCCGACGTCAAGTCGGACTACAAGCACGCCAAGCAGTCCGGTGGTAAGGGTCAGTACGGTCACGTCGTGATCGAGCTGTCGCCGATCACCGCTGAAGACCGTGCCGATCCGAAGCTGGCTCCGGCCATCAAGGACGACTTCCTGTTCATCAACGACATCACCGGCGGCGTGATCCCGAAGGAATTCATTCCGTCGGTCGAGAAGGGCCTGCGCGAAACCATCACCAGCGGCCCGCTGGCTGGCTTCCCGGTCGTGGACGTCAAGGTGAAGCTGGTGTTCGGTTCGTACCACGACGTCGACTCCTCGGAAATGGCGTTCAAGCTGGCTTCGTCGATGGCCTTCAAGCAGGGCTTCGCCAAGGCCAAGCCGGTGCTGCTGGAGCCGATCATGAAGGTCGAGATCGTGACCCCGGAGGATTACCAGGGTGACGTGATGGGCGACGTCAGCCGTCGTCGCGGCGTGCTGCAGGGTTCCGACACCACCGGTGACGGTTCGGCCAGCATCATCAACGCGATGATCCCGCTGGGTGAAATGTTCGGCTACGCCACTGCGCTGCGTTCGCAGACCCAGGGCCGCGCCACCTTCACCATGGAATTCGATCACTACGAGCCGGCTCCGACCAACATCGCCGAAGCCGTCATGAAGAAGGGCTGAGCCTCGCTCAGCCTCTCTTGAAACCACTTACGAACAATCAAGGTATATAACAATGGCAAAGGGTAAGTTCGAGCGCACCAAGCCGCACGTCAACGTCGGCACCATCGGTCACGTCGACCACGGCAAGACCACGCTGACCGCCGCGCTGACCAAGATCGGCGCCGAGCGCTTCGGTGGCGAGTTCAAGGCGTATGACGCCATCGACGCCGCACCGGAAGAAAAGGCTCGTGGTATCACGATCTCGACCGCGCACGTCGAATACGAATCCCCGACCCGTCACTACGCCCACGTTGACTGCCCGGGCCACGCTGACTACGTCAAGAACATGATCACCGGTGCTGCCCAGATGGACGGCGCGATCCTGGTGTGCTCGGCCGCTGACGGCCCGATGCCGCAGACCCGCGAGCACATCCTGCTGTCGCGTCAGGTCGGCGTGCCGTACATCGTGGTGTTCCTGAACAAGGCTGACATGGTCGACGACGCCGAGCTGCTCGAGCTGGTCGAAATGGAAGTGCGCGAACTGCTGAGCAAGTACGAGTTCCCGGGCGACGACACCCCGATCATCTCGGGTTCGGCCCGCTTGGCGCTGGAAGGCGACCAGAGCGAGATCGGCGTGCCGGCGATCCTGAAGCTGGTCGACGCGCTGGACACCTGGATTCCGGAGCCGGAGCGTGCGATCGACAAGCCGTTCCTGATGCCGGTGGAAGACGTGTTCTCGATCTCGGGCCGCGGCACCGTGGTGACCGGTCGTATCGAGCGCGGCGTGATCAAGGTTGGTGACGAAATCGAAATCGTCGGTATCCGTCCGACCCAGAAGACCACCGTGACCGGCGTGGAAATGTTCCGCAAGCTGCTGGACCAGGGCCAGGCAGGCGACAACGCCGGTCTGCTGCTGCGCGGCACCAAGCGTGACGACGTCGAGCGCGGCCAGGTTCTGGCCAAGCCGGGTTCGATCACCCCGCACACCGAGTTCGAAGGCGAAGTGTACGTGCTGTCGAAGGACGAGGGCGGCCGTCACACCCCGTTCTTCAACGGCTACCGCCCGCAGTTCTACTTCCGCACCACCGATATCACCGGCGCTGCCAAGCTGCCGGAAGGCGTGGAAATGGTGATGCCGGGTGACAACGTCAAGATGACCGTGACCCTGATCAACCCGGTCGCGATGGACGAAGGCCTGCGCTTCGCCATCCGCGAAGGTGGCCGCACCGTCGGCGCCGGCGTGGTCTCGAAGATCATCAAGTAATCTGTTAGACTCTGCGCCCCGATGTTGCCTGGGTAGGGCATCGGGGCGTATCAAAATGGGAAAGCAGGCACAGGATGTGCCTTGTGTTCCCCGGACCAGGAAGGGTCAAGGCCATTCAGGCGGCGTCAACAGGAGACTGTTGACAGCTGCCTGGCGTGCCATTATGCTTCTACGTCTGGGCAGGCCGGGAGACTGGTCTGCCTACGTTTTTGAGGTCTACGGATTGACCTTGTCGGCCTGCAGGAGTGCGGGCCGTCCGTATGCAGGAATTTCATGGGGCAAAGCAACCCAGAGGCTTTGTCTGTCGCTCTTTTAACGAAGGAACCTACCGCCATGGCGGACCAAAAGATCCGGATCCGGCTGAAAGCGTTCGATCATCGTCTGATCGACCGTTCGGCCAGCGAGATCGTTGAAACGGCAAAGCGGACCGGCGCGCAAGTGCGTGGCCCGATCCCGCTGCCGACCAAGATCGAGCGTTACACCGTTCTCGTTTCCCCGCACGTCGACAAGGACGCGCGTGACCAGTACGAGACCCGCACGCACAAGCGCGTGCTCGATATCGTTGACCCGAATGACAAGACCGTGGACGCGCTGATGAAGCTCGAACTGGCTGCCGGCGTCGACGTTCAGATCAAGCTGACCTGAGGACTACGACCATGACGAAGAAGTATTCGTTGGGCTTCGTGGGCCGCAAGGCCGGCATGAGCCGCGTGTTCACCGAAGATGGTCGTTCCATCCCGGTGACCCTGATCGAAGCCACCCCGAACCGCATCGCGCAGATCAAGACCGTCGAAACCGACGGCTACAGCGCCGTGCAGGTGACCGTCGGCGCGCGTCGCGCTGCCCTGGTCAACAAGCCGGAAGCCGGCCACTTCGCCAAGGCGAAGGTGGAAGCGGGTCGTGGCCTGTGGGAATTCCGCGTTGAAGACGCGCAGCTCGGCGATTTCGCCGTCGGCGGCGAAGTCAAGGCGGACATCTTCGAAGTCGGCCAGATCGTCGACGTCCAGGGTGTCACCAAGGGTAAGGGTTTCCAGGGCACCATCAAGCGCCACAACTTCCGTATGGGCGATGCAACCCACGGTAACTCGCTGTCGCATCGCGCGCCGGGTTCGCTGGGTCAGCGCCAGACCCCGGGTCGCGTTTTCCCGGGCAAGAAGATGTCGGGCCACATGGGCGCGGTGCAGCAGAGCACCCAGAACCTGGAAGTGGTCAAGGTCGACGTCGAGCGCGGTCTGATTGCGGTTCGCGGCGCCGTTCCTGGCGCGGCGGGTGGCGATGTGATCGTCCGTCCGGCGAGCAAGGCATAAGGAGAGATGACGATGGAACTCGTTATCACGGGTAGCAACAACAAGGTCTCGGTCTCCGACGCCGTGTTCGGTCGCGATTTCAGCGAAGATCTGGTCCACCAGGTCGTCGTTGCTTACCGCAACGCCGGTCGCGCCGGCACCAAGGCACAGAAGACTCGCTCCGAAGTGGCTGGTACCACCAAGAAGTCGAAGAAGCAGAAGGGCGGCGGCGCGCGTCATGGCGCACTGACGGCTCCGATCTTCGTCGGCGGCGGTGTCACCTTCGCGGCCAAGCCGCGCAGCTTCGAGCAGAAGGTCAATCGTAAGCAGTACCGTGCCGCCATGTGCGCGATCCTGTCCGAGCTGAACCGTCAGGGCCGTCTGACCATCGTGGAGGCCTTCGATGTCGAAGCGACCAGCACGAAGGGTCTGATCGCCAAGCTGGCCGGCCTGGAAGTGGGCAAGCGCCCGCTGATCGTCACCGAGGAAGCCTCCGAGCACCTGTACCTGTCCGCCCGCAATCTGCCGTACGTGCAGGTGCGTGACGTGCAGGGCCTGGACCCGGTGTCGCTGGTCGGTGCCGACACGGTCGTCATCACCGCTGACGCGGTCAAGAAGGTCGAGGAGTGGCTGGCATGAACAGCAACGAAAAAATCTTCAGCGTGCTGCGTGCCCCGCGTGTCTCCGAAAAGACCGCGCGCCTGCAGGAACTCTCCAACCAGTATGTCTTCGAAGTTTCGAACGAAGCCACCAAGGCCGATGTAAAGGCCGCGGTTGAGCAGCTGTTCGACGTCAAGGTCGAAGCCGTCAACGTGGTCAACGTCAAGGGCAAGAACAAGTCCTTCCGTAACCGTGCTGGCCGCCGCGGCGATTGGCGCAAGGCGTACGTTCGCCTGGCCGATGGCCAGTCGATCGATGTAACGGCCAAGGCCTGAGGTACATCCCATGCCATTGATGAAATTCAAGCCCACTTCCCCCGGCCGCCGTTCGGCCGTGCGCGTGGTTACGCCCGACCTGCACAAGGGTGCTCCGCACGCTGCGCTGGTCGAGTCGCAGAGCCGCTCGGGTGGTCGTAACCACCACGGCCGCATCACCACCCGTCACGTCGGTGGTGGCCACAAGCAGCACTACCGCATCATCGACTTCAAGCGCAACAAGCTGGGCATCCCGGCGCGCGTGGAACGCATCGAATACGATCCGAACCGCACCGCCCATATCGCCCTGCTGTGCTACGTCGACGGCGAGCGTCGCTACATCATCGCCCCGAAGGGCCTGAAGGCCGGTGATCAGGTGATCGCTGGTTCGGATGCCCCGATCAAGGCGGGCAACACCCTGCCGCTGCGCAACATCCCGGTCGGTACCACCATCCACTGCATCGAGCTGAAGCCGGGCAAGGGCGCTCAGATCGCCCGCGCTGCAGGTGCTGCCGTGCAGCTGGTCGCCCGTGAAGGCGTCTACGCCACCCTGCGTCTGCGCTCGGGTGAAATGCGTAAGGTTCCGGTCGAGTGCTGCGCCACCATCGGCGAAGTCGGCAACGACGAGCACAGCCTGGAAAAGCTGGGCAAGGCCGGTGCCAAGCGCTGGCGCGGCGTCCGCCCGACCGTTCGTGGTGCTGCCATGAACCCGGTTGACCACCCGCACGGTGGTGGTGAGGCCAAGGCCGGCCAGGGTAACCCGCATCCGGTCACCCCGTGGGGTGTCCCGACCAAGGGTTACAAGACGCGCCATAACAAGCGCACTCAGCAGTTCATCGTCCGCGATCGTAGGGGCTAATCGACCATGGCACGTTCACTCAAGAAGGGCCCGTTCGTCGATCACCACCTCGTCAAGAAGGTGGAGGCCGCTGCGGGCAGCAAGAAGCCGATCAAGACTTGGTCGCGCCGTTCGATGATCCTGCCTGACATGGTAGGCATCACCATTGCCGTGCATAACGGCAAGAACCACATCCCGGTTCTCGTCAACGAGAACATGGTCGGCCACAAGCTCGGCGAATTTGCCATCACCCGGACCTTCAAGGGTCACGGTGGTGACAAGAAGTCGGGCAAGTAAGGAGAGATGACAATGGAAGCGAAAGCCATCCTGCGCACTGCGCGCATCTCCCCGCAGAAGGCTCGCCTGGTCGCTGACCAGGTGCGCGGTCTGCCGGCCGAACGTGCGGTCAATCTGCTGAAGTTCTCGGACAAGAAGGCTGCCCACCTGATCAAGAAGGTGGTGGAGTCGGCTATTGCCAACGCCGAGAACAACCAGGGCGCCGACGTCGACGAGCTGAAGGTTCAGACCATCATGGTTGATGAAGGTCCGACCCTGAAGCGTTTCATGGCGCGGGCGAAAGGCCGCGGTACCCGCATCCTCAAGCGCACCAGCCACATCACTGTGGTTGTGGGCGCCGGCAAGTAAGCGGATAAGGAAAAGACCATGGGTCATAAAGTTCATCCGATTGGTATCCGTCTCGGTATTTCCAAGGACTGGAACTCCAAGTGGTACGCCAACAAGGCCGAGTTCGCTGGTTACCTGGCAGCCGACCTGAAAGTTCGCGAAATGCTGCGCAAGAAGCTGGCTCAGGCCGGCATCAGCAAGATCCTGATCGAGCGTCCGGCCAAGACCGCGCGCGTGACGATCCACACCGCCCGTCCGGGCGTGGTGATCGGCAAGCGTGGTGAGGACATCGAGAAGCTGCGCAAGGAAGTGAGCGAGATGATGGGCGTTCCGGCGCACATCAACGTCACCGAAGTGCGCAAGCCGGAACTGGACGCGCAGCTCGTTGCCGAGTCGATCGCCCAGCAGCTGGAGCGTCGCATCATGTTCCGCCGCGCAATGAAGCGCTCGGTGGGCAACGCGATGCGCCTGGGTGCCCTGGGCATCAAGGTCAACGTGGGTGGCCGCCTCAACGGTGCTGAAATCGCCCGTTCGGAGTGGTACCGCGAAGGCCGCGTGCCGCTGCACACCCTGCGTGCCGACATCGACTATGGCTTCGCTGAAGCCAAGACGACCTACGGCATCATCGGCATCAAGGTCTGGATCTACAAGGGCGAGGTCTTCGATTTCTCCCAGGTTGGCCAGGAAAAGCAGGACGACACCCCGTCGCGCAACGATCGTCACGATCGCGGCGACCGTGGTGACCGTCAGCGCCCGGCCCGTGAAGCGAGGTAACGACAATGTTGCAACCCAAGCGAACCAAGTACCGCAAGGTACACAAGGGCCGTAACGAAGGCCTGAGCTGGAGCGCCAACGCTGTCAGCTTCGGCGAATACGGCCTGAAGGCAACCGCACACGGTCAGCTGACCGCGCGTCAGATCGAAGCGGCTCGCCGCTCGATCAGCCGCTACGTCAAGCGCGGCGGCAAGATGTGGATCCGCGTGTTCCCCGACAAGCCCATCACCAAGAAGCCCATCGAAGTTCGAATGGGTTCGGGTAAGGGTAACGTGGAATACTGGGTGGCCCAGATCCAGCCCGGCCGCATGATCTATGAAATCGAGGGTGTTTCCGAGGAAGTGGCTCGCGAGGCGTTCCGCCTGGCCGCCGCCAAGCTCTCGGTCACCACCACTTTCGTGACCCGTACGGTGCGCTGATGGATATCAAAACTCTCCGTGAAAAGTCGGCTGACGAACTCAAGGCCCACCTGATCGACCTGCGTAAGGAACAGTTCTCTGTCCGTATGCAGCAGGTCACCGGCCAGCTGCCGAAGACCCACGACATCCGCCGGGTCCGTCGCGAGATTGCTCGCGTCAAGACCCTGCTCGGCAGCACGAAGTAAGGATGGCCGCTATGAGCGACAATACTGAAAACAAGACGCTGCGCACGGTCGAAGGCCGTGTCGTCAGCAACAAGATGGACAAGACGGTTACCGTCCTGGTTGAGCGTCAGGTCAAGCACGCACTGTACGGCAAGTACATCAAGCGCTCGACGAAGCTGCACGCCCACGATGCCGACAACGCCTGCAAGGAAGGCGATGTCGTCCGCGTGACCGAGATTGCTCCGATGTCCAAGACCAAGAACTGGCGCGTGGTGGAAGTCATCACGCGTGCGGCTGAATAAGGAGTCTGAATCATGATCCAGATGCAGAGCTACCTTGACGTCGCGGACAATTCGGGTGCCAAGCAGGTGATGTGCTTCAAGGTGCTGGGTGGTTCCAAGCGCCGTTACGCCGGCATCGGCGACATCATCAAGGTCACCGTGAAGGATGCGATTCCGCGCGGCAAGGTCAAGAAGGGTGAAGTGTATGACGCCGTCGTGGTGCGTACCCGCAAGGGTGTGCGTCGCGCCGACGGCTCGCTGATCCGCTTCGACGGCAACGCTGCCGTCCTGCTGAACAACAAGCAGGAGCCGATCGGTACCCGTATCTTCGGGCCGGTGACCCGTGAACTTCGTTCGGAGAAGTTCATGAAGATCGTCTCGCTCGCTCCCGAAGTGCTGTGAGCGACAGGAGATAATCATGGCTAACCGTATCAAGAAGGGCGACCAGGTCGTCGTCAACACCGGCAAGGACAAGGGCAAGCAGGGCGAAGTCGTCCGCGTCGACGGCGACCGTGTGGTCGTCGCCAACGTGAACATCGTCAAGCGCCACACCAAGCCGAACCCGCAGGCAGGCGTTGCCGGCGGCGTGGTCGAGCGTGAAGCTTCGATCCATATCTCCAACGTGAATGTGCTGAACCCGGCTTCGGGCAAGGGCGAACGCGTTGGCTTCAAGGTGCTGGAGGATGGACGCAAACTGCGTGTGTTCCGCTCCAGCGGTGAGGCGCTCGACGCCTGAGGAATGAGAAGATGACTTCCCGTCTCGAAAAGTTCTACAAGGACGAAGTGGTGCCGGCGCTGATGAAGCAGTTCGGCTACACCAATCCGATGGAAGTGCCGAAGCTCGTCAAGGTCACCCTGAACATGGGTGTCGGCGAAGCGGCCACCAATAAGAAGATCCTGGAAAACGCCGTCGGCGACATGACCAAGATTTCCGGCCAGAAGCCGGTTGTCACCAAGTCGCGTATTTCGGTTGCGTCGTTCAAGATCCGCGATGGTTGGCCGATCGGCTGCAAGACCACGCTGCGTCGCCACAAGATGTACGAGTTCCTGGATCGCCTGATCAACATCTCGCTGCCGCGCGTGCGCGACTTCCGTGGTGTCTCCGGTCGTTCCTTCGACGGTCGCGGCAACTTCAACATGGGTGTGAAGGAACAGATCATCTTCCCGGAAATCGACTTCGACGCTGTCGACGCGATCCGCGGTATGGATATCGCCATCACCACCACTGCGAAGACCGACGCGGAAGCGAAGGCGCTGCTGGCAGCGTTCAAGTTCCCGTTCCGTAACTGATCCGTCGAGGAAACCGAAATGGCAAAGACCTCCATGGTCAACCGCGACATCAAGCGGGAAAAGCTGGCCAAGAAGTACGCTGAGAAGCGTGCTGCTCTCAAGAAGATCGTGTCCTCGGTGGACGCGAGCTACGACGAGAAGATCGAAGCTGCTGCCAAGCTGGCCAAGCTGCCGCGCGATTCGTCGCCGAGCCGCCAGCGCAACCGCTGCGAACTGTCCGGCCGTCCGCGTGGCGTCTACAGCAAGTTCGGCCTGGGCCGCAACAAGCTGCGTGAAGCCACCATGCGTGGCGACGTCCCGGGTCTGCGCAAGGCCAGCTGGTAATCCCAGCCGGTCCTGCGATCAGGCGCCCCCCCGGGGGTTCCTGAACCGGGGAGGGGAGGCATTCAGCCTCCCTTTCGCAAAAAACCCGAAGAGCCCGACGCAAGTCGGGCTCTTTTGGCGTATACTCCCGCGTCTTGCCCTGTGCAGACGGGGTTGTAGGGCGGGCCACAGGTCCGCTGCATCAAGGGACCTGGCCCGTTTCCAGGAGACAACAGATTTTCGCGAAAGCGGATATCGGTGCACTCAAAGGTACTCATATGAGCATGACTGATCCCATCGCCGACCTGCTGGTCCGCATCAAGAATGCGGCCGCGGTTGGCAAGCAGACGGTGAAAGCCCCGTCGTCCAAGATCAAGGTTGCGATCGCCCAGGTCCTGAAGGACGAGGGTTACATCACCGACCTGCGCGTTACCCAGCTGGAGAACAACAAGGCCGAGCTGGAAATCGTGCTGAAGTATTTCGAAGGCAAGCCGGTCATCGCGACCCTGAAGCGCTTCTCGCGTTCGGGCCTGCGCCAGTACCGCGGCAAGAGCGAGCTGCCGAAGGTCATGAACGGCCTGGGCATCTCCATCATTTCCACCTCCAAGGGCATCATGACTGATGCGCAGGCGCGCCAGCTGGGCGTCGGCGGCGAAGTCCTGTGCTTCGTGGCCTAAGGCGAAAGGAGTAGAACTATGTCCCGCGTAGCCAAGAAGCCGATCGACCTGGGTAAGGTTGAACTGAACGTCCAGTCGGAAAGCGTCACCGCCAAGGGCCCGAAGGGCACCCTGTCGCTGGCCAAGCCGGCCGGTATTGCCATCAACGTCGATAACGGCGTTGCCACCCTGAGCACCGAGAACGTCGAACTGGTCGCACTGACCGGTACCGTGCGTGCGATCCTGGCCAACATGGTCAAGGGCGTGTCCGAAGGCTTCGAGCGCAAGCTGGAGCTGGTCGGCGTGGGTTACCGCGCTGCCATGCAGGGCAAGGACCTGAGCCTGTCGCTGGGCTTCTCGCACCCGGTCGTGTTCGTGGCGCCGGAAGGCATCACGCTGTCCACCCCGACCCAGACCGAGATCCTGGTCCAGGGCGCGGACAAGCAGGCCGTCGGTGAAGTTGCCGCCAAGATCCGTGCGTTCCGCAAGCCGGAGCCGTACAAGGGCAAGGGCGTGAAGTACTCCGACGAAGTCATCATCCGTAAGGAAGCCAAGAAGGCCTAATAGGCGCTTCCGCTTTCATAGGAAAAACATCATGAACAAGAACATCGCCCGCCTGCGTCGCGCCAAGTCGACCCGCGCCCACATCCGTGAGCTCGGCGTCGCCCGCCTGTCGGTGCTGCGCACCGGCCAGCACCTGTATGCCCAGGTCTTCACCGCCGACGGTTCCAAGGTGCTGGCTGCCGCCAACACCACCCAGACCGACGTCAAGGAAGGCCTGAAGAGCGGCAAGAATGTCGATGCCGCCGCCAAGGTTGGCCGCATCGTCGCTGAGCGTGCCAAGGCCGCCGGCGTCGAGAAGGTTGCCTTCGATCGTTCGGGTTACCGTTACCACGGCCGTATCAAGGCCCTGGCAGAGGCTGCCCGCGAAGCCGGCCTGCAGTTCTAAGGGATCGGGGCAGGGGGCCGATGGCCCCCTGTCCGCCTGCTCGCCAGCCTGAGCGAGGCTGGACGGCGCCATTCTTCTGTAGTGGCCCACCGGAACGACGCGTCATTCCACAACCATAAGCGGCCCGGAGCCGTACATACCCAACAACCAAGGAATCAACATGGCAGAAGAGCGTCAGCAGCGGGGTCGCGATCGCGACCGTAACCGCGAAGAGAAGATCGACGACGGCATGATCGAAAAGCTGGTCGCGGTCAACCGCGTCAGCAAGACCGTCAAGGGTGGTCGCCAGTTCACCTTCACCGCCCTGACCGTGGTCGGCGACGGCGAAGGCAAGGTCGGTTTCGGTTATGGCAAGGCCCGCGAAGTGCCGGTCGCCATCCAGAAGTCGATGGAACAGGCCCGCAAGAACCTGGTCAGCGTTGACCTGAACAACGGCACCCTGTGGCACACCATCAAGGATGGTCATGGCGCAGCCCGCGTGTTCATGCAGCCGGCTTCGGAAGGTACCGGCGTCATCGCCGGCGGTGCCATGCGCGCCGTCCTGGAAGCGGTTGGCGTGAAGAACGTGCTGGCCAAGGCCACCGGTTCGCGCAACCCGATCAACCTGGTGCGTGCCACCGTGAAGGGCCTGTCTGCAGCGCAGTCGCCGGCCCGCATCGCGGCCAAGCGCGGCAAGAAGGTGGAGGAACTCAACCATGGCTAATGAGTCCAACAAGACTGTGAAGGTGCGCCTGGTGCGCGGCCTGCGTGGTGCTCAGTCGCGTCACCGCCTGTCGGTGCGTGCCCTGGGTCTGAACAAGCTCAACGATGTGCGTGAACTGAAGGACAGCCCGCAGGTTCGCGGCCTGATCAATACCGTTCACTACCTCGTCAAGGTTGAGGAGTAATCGATCATGACTCTGCGTCTCAATGAACTGAGCCCGGCACCGGGCGCCCGTACCGAGCGCACCCGCGTCGGTCGCGGTATCGGCTCGGGCCTGGGCAAGACTGCCGGCCGCGGCCACAAGGGTTCGTTCGCCCGCAAGGGTGGCGGCAAGATCAAGGCCGGCTTCGAAGGCGGCCAGACCCCCATGCAGCGTCGTCTGCCGAAGATCGGCTTCCGTTCGCCGATCGCCAAGGACACCGCTGAAGTGCTGCTGTACCAGCTGGACAAGCTGCCGGCCGGCGAGATCGACTTCGCCGCCCTGCGTGCCGCCAAGCTGGTCCCGAGCACTGCCAAGAAGGCCAAGGTCGTCGTCAAGGGCGAAGTGACCAAGGCGTTCACCCTGAAGGGTGTTGCTGCCACGGCCGGTGCCAAGGCTGCGATCGAAGCTGCCGGCGGCAGCGTAACGGAGTAAGAAAATCATGGCGCAAGCTGGCATCGGTAACCTCGCGGGCGGAATGGGCAAGTTCACTGAACTTCGCCAACGTTTGCTGTTCGTCGTCGGGGCTTTGATCGTCTATCGCATCGGCTGCTACGTGCCGGTGCCGGGCGTCAATCCCGATGCCATGCTTGCCATGATGCAACAGCAGGGCGGCGGCATCGTGGACATGTTCAACATGTTCTCGGGCGGCGCCCTGCACCGTTTCAGCATCTTCGCGCTGAACGTGATGCCGTACATCTCGGCATCGATCGTGATGCAGCTGGCCGTGCACATCTTCCCCGCCCTGAAGGCGATGCAGAAGGAAGGTGAGTCCGGTCGCCGCAAGATCACCCAGTACTCGCGCATCGGCGCCGTGCTGCTGGCAGTGGTGCAGGGCGGTTCGATCGCTCTGGCCCTGCAGGGCCAGGTCTCGCCGTCGGGCGCTCCGGTCGTGTACGCGCCGGGCATGGGCTTCGTGCTCACCGCCGTGGTCGCGCTGACCGCCGGCACCATGTTCCTGATGTGGGTCGGTGAGCAGGTCACCGAGCGCGGCATCGGCAACGGCGTGTCGCTGATCATCTTCGCCGGTATCGTGGCGGGCCTGCCGGGCGCGGTCATCCATACCTTCGATGCCTACCGCGACGGCAACATCCAGTTCATCCAGCTGCTGCTGATCGCCATCGTCGTTCTCGCCTTCACCTTCTTCGTGGTGTTCGTCGAGCGCGGCCAGCGCCGGATCACGGTCAATTACGCGCGCCGCCAGGGCGGTCGCAATGCGTACATGAACCAGACCTCGTTCCTGCCGCTGAAGCTCAACATGGCCGGCGTCATCCCGGCGATCTTCGCCTCGAGCCTGCTGGCCTTCCCGGCCACCCTGGCCATGTGGTCCGGCCAGGCGGCCAACCAGAGCAGCTTCGGCCAGGTCCTGCAGAAGGTCGCCAACGCGCTGGGTCCGGGCGAGCCGCTGCACATGATCGTGTTCGCTGCGCTGATCACCGGTTTCGCGTTCTTCTATACCGCGCTGGTGTTCAACTCGCAGGAAACCGCCGACAACCTGAAGAAGTCGGGCGCGCTGATTCCGGGCATCCGTCCGGGCAAGGCCACTGCCGACTACATCGACGGCGTGCTGACCCGCCTGACCGCAGCCGGCTCGGCCTACCTGGTGATCGTCTGCCTGCTGCCGGAACTGATGCGCACGCAGCTGAACGCCTCGTTCTACTTCGGCGGTACCTCGCTGCTGATCGTGGTGGTGGTGGTGATGGACTTCATCGCCCAGGTGCAGGCGCACCTGATGTCCCACCAGTACGAGAGCCTGCTGAAGAAGGCCAACCTGAAGGGTGGCAACCGCGGCGGTTTTGCCCGCGGCTGATTCGCCTGTTATACTTTCGTCTTCCTGACGTGATGGTCCCTCCGCTTCGCGGACTCCGGCCACACAAACGAAGGGCGGCCCCCGCAGCGGTTCCGGGTGGGGGTGTGATGAGGTGGTCCCGCGCAGGAGTAGCGCGGGCGGCCCCGGGAGACCTCCCGGGATCAACCCCATCCGGCGCCGGAGCCTGGGCACACTCCCCAGGCCGGGTTCATGAAACCTCTGGTTTCACGGGCTTCCATGTAAACCGGAACCTTGTTAGTATCGCTAGTTCACTTTTTTGATCCATCCTGCCGGATTGGCGTGCCCGAGGCGCGCTGTCGGCCATCACTCAGCTGGAGAACCGCGTCATGGCGCGTATTGCAGGCGTCAACCTGCCAGCCCAGAAGCATGTCTGGGTCGGGTTGCAAAGCATTTACGGCATCGGCCGTACCCGTTCGAAGAAGGTCTGCGAAGTCGCAGGCGTCGCTTCGACCACCAAGATCCGCGATCTGTCGGAGCCGGAAATCGAGCGCCTGCGCGCCGAAGTCGGCAAGTACATCGTGGAAGGCGATCTGCGCCGTGAGATCGGCATCGCGATCAAGCGCCTGATGGACCTGGGCTGCTACCGCGGCCTGCGTCACCGTCGTGGCCTCCCGCTGCGTGGCCAGCGCACCCGTACCAACGCCCGCACCCGCAAGGGTCCGCGCAAGGCGATCAAGAAGTAAGGGACTGAGAAATGGCTAAGCCCGCTGCTAAGACCAAGAAGAAGATCAAGCGCGTCGTCACTGACGGCGTTGCCCACGTCCACGCTTCGTTCAACAACACCATCGTCACCATCACCGACCGCCAGGGCAATGCTCTGTCGTGGGCGACCTCCGGTGGCGCTGGCTTCCGCGGTTCGCGCAAGTCGACCCCGTTCGCTGCCCAGGTGGCTGCCGAGAAGGCCGGTCGTGCTGCGCTGGACTACGGCGTGAAGTCGCTGGAAGTCCGCATCAAGGGCCCGGGTCCGGGCCGTGAGTCGGCCGTGCGTTCGTTGAACAACGTCGGCTACAAGATCACCAACATCATCGACGTGACGCCCATCCCGCACAACGGGTGCCGTCCGCCGAAGAAGCGTCGCGTCTAAAGGGAGCGATAAGAAATGGCTCGTTATATCGGTCCTACCTGTAAGCTCGCCCGCCGCGAAGGCGCCGACCTGTCCCTGAAGAGCCCGGCGCGTGCGCTGGACTCCAAGTGCAAGCTGGAGCAGAAGCCCGGCCAGCATGGCGCCACTGCCCGCAAGGGCAAGCTGTCCGACTACGCCACCCAGCTGCGTGAAAAGCAGAAGGTCAAGCGTATCTACGGCCTGCTGGAGCGTCAGTTCCGCAACTACTACAAGAAGGCCTCGACCAAGAAGGGCAACACCGGCGAGAACCTGCTGCAGCTGCTGGAAACCCGCCTGGACAACGTCGTCTACCGCATGGGCTTCGCCGTGACCCGTCCGGCTGCCCGCCAGCTGGTGTCGCACCGCGGCGTCACCGTGAATGGCAAGTCGGTCAACCTGGCTTCGTACCAGGTCAAGGCTGGCGATGCCATCGCGCTGTCCGAGAAGGCTGCCAAGCAGCTGCGCGTCCAGGAAGCCCTGACCGTCGCCGCACAGCATGACCTGAGCCCGTCGTGGGTTGAAGTGGATTCCGGCAAGTTCACCGGCATCTTCAAGGCGGTTCCGGATCGTTCGGATCTGCCTGCGGACATCAACGAAGCGCTGATCGTCGAGCTGTATTCGAAGTAATTCACATTGGAGAGCCCCCGGCGACGGCCGGGGGTTCACTAGGAGAACCCGCAACATGACGGTTACCGCCAACCAGGTTCTGCGTCCTCGCGGTCCGCAGATCGAACGCCTTACCGACACCCGTGCAAAGGTCGTTATCGAACCTTTGGAGCGGGGTTACGGGCATACGCTGGGCAACGCCCTGCGTCGCGTGCTGCTGTCGTCCATCCCGGGCTTCGCCATCACGGAAGTCGAAATCGACGGCGTGTTGCATGAGTACACCACGGTCGAAGGTCTGCAGGAGGACGTGCTCGAAGTCCTGCTGAACCTGAAGGACGTGGCCATCCGTATGCACTCCGGCGACAGCGCCACCCTGTCCCTGTCCAAGCAGGGCCCGGGCGTTGTCACCGCTGCCGATATCAAGGTCGACCACAATGTGGAGATTCTGAACGGCGACCATGTGATCTGCCACCTGACCAAGGATACGGCAGTGAACATGCGTCTGAAGATCGAGCGTGGTTTCGGCTACCAGCCGGCTGCTGCGCGTCGTCGTCCGGACGAAGAAACCCGTGCCATCGGCCGCCTGGTCCTGGATGCCTCGTTCTCGCCGGTCCGCCGCGTCGCCTATGCCGTGGAAGCGGCCCGCGTCGAACAGCGTACCGACCTGGACAAGCTGGTCATCGATATCGAGACCAACGGCACCATCGATGCCGAGGAAGCCGTGCGCACCGCCGCCGACATCCTCAGCGACCAGCTGTCGGTGTTCGGTGACTTCACCCACCGCGACCGCGGTGCGGCCAAGCCGGCCAACAACGGCGTGGATCCGGTGCTGCTGCGCCCGATCGACGATCTGGAGCTGACCGTGCGTTCGGCCAACTGCCTGAAGGCTGAAAGCATCTACTACATCGGCGATCTGATCCAGAAGACCGAAGTGGAGCTGCTGAAGACCCCGAACCTGGGCAAGAAGTCGCTCACCGAGATCAAGGAAGTGCTGGCCCAGCGTGGCCTGTCGCTTGGCATGAAGCTGGAGAACTGGCCGCCGGCCGGCGTCGCCAGCCACGGCATGCTGGGCTGATAAAGCCTCCTGCTGTACCCGAAGGCTCCACCGTCAGCGGTGGAGCCTTCACCGCAAGATGCCATGACGAACCGCAGGTTCGCGGGCAGGTCGTCCAGGACGGGCGGCCAGGACCATCCGCAGTCCGTGCAGCAACGCCAGGATGGCGACAACGATCCACACAGCCACATCATTAACCAAGGAACATCACCATGCGTCACCAGAAGTCTGGCCGTAAGTTCAGCCGTACCAGCGCCCATCGCGAAGCGATGTTCAAGAACATGGCCGCCTCGCTGTTCAAGCACGAGCTGATCAAGACCACCCTGCCGAAGGCCAAGGAACTGCGCCGCGTCGCCGAGCCGCTGATCACCCTGGCCAAGGTCGATTCCGTTGCCAACCGCCGTCTGGCCTTTGCCCGCCTGCGTGACAACGAAGCCGTGGGCAACCTGTTCACCATCCTGGGCCCGCGCTACGCGAACCGTCCGGGCGGCTACCTGCGTCTGCTGAAGTGCGGCTTCCGCGCCGGCGACAATGCTCCGATGGCCTACGTCGAGCTGGTCGACCGTCCGGCCGTGGCCGAGGAAGTGGCCGAGTAATCGGACCGCTCCAACGCGACACAGTGAAAGCCCGGCATCTGCCGGGCTTTTGCGTTCTGGTAGCGCCGGGCGATGCCCGGCGTTTACGTTTCCGCAGCACTCGCCCCGCAAGGCCCGGCGCTACCTGCGAAGGGAAGTGGCCCGCACCGTTCCGACGAGCGTCACCGGCAGCGGTTCGAATGGCAGGCGCGGTCGGTTACGCTTGGCGCCTGATCCATTCGAGCATTCACGATGAATCCTCTGCGCTGGCCCTTCCGCGCCCAGTTCCTGCTGGGCTTCCTGATCTGCGTGGGCCTGCTGGGCTATGCGATTTTCCTGCAGCTGAAGATGGGGCTGGAGCCGTGCCCGCTGTGCATCTTCCAGCGGCTGGCCTTTGCCGCGCTCGGCCTGCTGTTCCTGCTGGGCGCACTGCACGGCCCGTCGAACCGGCCGGGACGGGTGACGTACGGCATCCTTGCCTTCATTGCGGCAGCCGTCGGCGTCGGCATCGCCGCGCGCCATGTCTACGTGCAGATGCTGCCGCCGGAAATGGGTGCCACCTGTGGCCCACCGCTGAGCTTCCTGCGCGAGACCATGGGCCCGTTCGAGGTGTTCCGCGCGGTGCTGACCGGTACCGGCAACTGCGGCAACATCGACTGGACCTTCCTCGGACTGACCATGCCGATGTGGTCGGGCGTGTGGTTCGTGCTGCTGGGGCTGTGGGCACTGCTGGTGCCGCTGCGCAGGGTCAGGCGCTGAGTAACTGACGCGCCCCGGCAGAGCCGGGCATGGGCTCGGCTCTGCCGGGGGGCGGCGACATCGATCAGAAATCCTGTTGCAGGCTGAGATAGGCGCCGCGTCGCGGCCCCCACTGGGGGGCGAACACGCCTACGCCGCCGCCATCGCGCAGCTGATAGCTGCGATCCAGCGCGTTGACCAACGCCAGCTGTGCATGCAGCGGATGGCCGCTGTCGGGGTTGAAATCGTGGCCAGCACTGAGGTTCACCTGCAGGTAGGACGGCAGCTCGCCCCCATTGGGTACGCTTTCGGTGTCCGAGCGCAGGCCACTGCCGAACACGTAGTTGGCACCGATCCGGTTGTGTCCGGCGAAGGCATAGCTGACACCGCCCGACGAGGTCAGCTTCTGGTCGTGGTCCAGGTGGATCCAATGGTCGGCCACGTAGGCCAGGGCGTCCGGGTCGAGGTTGTACTGGCCGGTGATCACCTGGGTGCCGATCGCCTTGTTGTATGCAGCGTTGAAGTAAGCGCTGAACGGTCCGTCGCTGTAGTCGGCGCTGAACTCCAGGCCGCGGATGTGGCCGCGACGATAGTTGAACGTTGAATAGAGGTAGGCGGCGCCGAACTGGCCTTCATCCTGCAGGCGGGCGACACGCCGGTCATACGCATCCACGCCGAGTGTCAGGTGCTCGCCGATCTGCTGCGAGATGCCGAGGTCGTAGTAGTCACTGCGCTCGGCCAGTGGCGTGGCGTTGCCATCACTGGGCTGCTGGTTGCTGGTGCCGTCGTACAGCGCGATGTCGTCGGAGGCGATCAGCTCGCTGGCCGGTGGTGTGAAGTAGCGCGCATAGCCTGCGTGCAGGGTGGTGCTGTCGCCGGCATTCCAGACCACGCCCAGGCGCGGGCTGAGCTGGCCTTCGGTCCGCCCGAAGGCCGTGTAGCGGTCGCCGCGCAGACCATAGTTGACCGTCCAGTTGTCTCCGATCTTCCACTCGTCCTGCACGTAGAGCGCCAGCGTGCTGGCGTGGAAAGCACTGCGGTCGGGAATCAGCAGGGGCGTGGTGCTGGCCTGCTGGCCGGCGTCGTCAACCGGGAACACCCAGCTGCTGCTGTGGGCCCGCGCGGTCTCATGATTGCCGTACAGGCCATAGCGCAGCGTGTGATCGCTGCCCAGCGGGGTGGAAACGTCGGCCTGCACGGTGTTGGCGCGGTTGCTGCGCTGCACCTGTGAAGCAACACCGCTGAATACCAGATCGCCCGCCACATCGGGATTGAACCCGACATCGCTGTAGCGTTGGCCGGCCGACAGCTGGTACGCGCTGGCGCCCAGCGTCCCCTGCAGCACCAGCATGCCGAAGCGCGTGGTCTCGCGCTGGGTCTCATCCAGCTGGCTGGAGTCGAACGTGGAGGTATCGAGGTAGCCGAACTGCGGTGTCTGGCCCGGGTTCACCGGAATCTGGAAGCGATTGTCGGCAATGCCGGCGAACACGCTCACGCGCGTGTTCTCGTCCAGCAGATAGGTGAGGTCGGCGAACGCCTTGCCCTGGTGGGTGTCGTCGTGCAGCGGCCGGCGCGAGTTCGTCGGGTTCTCCAGGCCGACCTCGTTCTGGTCGTAGTTGCCGGTCAGGAACCAGCTCCATCGTCCCTGGTTGCCCCACCAGGAGGCGTTGGGATTGACCTTGCCGAACGACCCGGCAGTCAGTCCGGCGCTGCCGCCGTCGCCCAGTTCGGCGCCACTGCGGGTGGTGATGTCCACCACTGCGGCGGTGCGTTCGCCGAACTGCGCCGGCAGTGCGCCATCCATTAGCCGGATGCTCCTGATGGTTCGCGCATCCAGGGTCTGGCCGAAGCCGGAGATCGATTCGGGCAGCAGCACGCCGTTGATGCGGTACTGCAGGTTGGCGTGATCACCACGCACATGGACACCGCCGTAGGAATCCTGGACCACGCCCGGGGCCTGCAGCAGCACCTGGCTGAGTGCGGCGGAGGCGCCGAGCGGCTGCTTCTGGATGTCCTCTGCGGTGATCTGGTACTGGCTGCTGCCGATGTCCGGCGACAGCGCGTTGCGGGCCTGGTCGAGGTGGGCGCTGACGGTGACCGCATCCAGGTTCTTCACTGCGGGCCCGGCGTCATCCGCGGCCGCGGCAAGGGGGGGCATGCTGGCCAGGGCCAGGGCGAAGGTGATGCCGGTAGCGAGGCGTGAGGGCTTCATGGGAGAGAGCAGGGGCCTGGGGCGGGGAGGGGGCCGGTCCATGACGGTGAGTGTTACTCCGTAACAGATCATGCGCCTCTGGCGGCGCCGCCGACCATGCGGTCTGTGGCTGCTCGGCGCGTGCTTTCCCTGGCGTTCAGGCATCGGGCCGGAAGAGCTGGCCCTTTGCGGCGGCGGCCGGCTCTGCGACCATGACCGTCCCCCACCCCGGAAGTCTGCAATGAGCCTGTCCGCCGTTTCACCGGTTCCCGATCCTGCCGCAACCGCCGCGGGCGCTGCCTGGTCGCCGGAGAGCTGGCGCGGCAAGACCGCACTGCAGATGCCGACCTATCCCGACCCGGTGGCGCTGGATGCTGCCCTGCAAGAGCTGAAGCGGCTGCCCCCCCTGGTGACCTCGTGGGAGATCCTGGCGCTGAAGCAGCAGCTGGCGGAGGCGCAGGAGGGCAAGCGCTTCCTGCTGCAGGGCGGCGATTGCGCCGAGAACTTCAGCGACTGTGAGTCCGGCACCATCTCCAATCGCCTGAAGGTGCTGCTGCAGATGAGCCTGGTACTGGTGCATGGCCTGCGCCAGCCGGTGATCCGCGTCGGCCGCTTCGCCGGCCAGTACGCCAAGCCACGCTCGGCTGATACCGAGACCCGTGATGGGGTGACGCTGCCCAGCTACCGGGGCGATGTGATCAATGCGCCGGCCTTCACCGAAGCCGCGCGCCTGCCCGACCCGAAGCGGATGCTGCAGGCCCACGCACATTCGGCGATGACGATGAATTTCGTGCGGGCGCTGATCGATGGCGGCTTCGCCGACCTGCACCACCCCGAGTACTGGAACCTGGACTGGGTGCGGCATTCGCCGCTCGCCGCCGAGTACCAGAAGATGGTGGCATCGATCGGCGATGCCGTGCACTTCATGGAAACCCTGGCCGGTGCCCGGGTGCACAACCTCAACCGCATCGACTTCTACACCTCGCACGAAGCCCTGCTGCTGCCCTACGAGCAGGCGCTGACCCGGCAGGTGCCGCGCCAGCAGGGCTGGTTGAACCTGAGCACGCACTATCCCTGGATCGGCATGCGCACGGCGGCGCTCGACGGCGCGCACGTGGAGTACCTGCGGGGCGTGCGCAATCCGATCGCGATCAAGGTGGGGCCGTCGGTTTCGCCGGACCAGCTGCTGCGCCTGATCGATGTACTCAATCCGGACGACGAGCCCGGGCGCCTGACCTTCATTCACCGCATGGGCGCGACGCAGATAGCCGAAAAGCTGCCGTCGCTGCTGGAAGCGGTCAAGCGCGACGGCCGCCGCGTGCTGTGGGTGTGCGATGCCATGCACGGCAACACCGAGAGCACCGCCAATGGGTTCAAGACGCGCCGCTTCGACAACGTGCGCCGCGAGGTGGAGTTGTCGTTCGATCTGCACGCCGCGGCAGGTACGCGCCTGGGCGGCGTGCACCTGGAGCTGACCGGCGAGGACGTGACCGAATGCACCGGTGGCGCGCGCGAGCTCACCGAGCGTGATCTTGAGCGCGCGTATCGTTCCACGGTCGATCCGCGGCTGAACTACGAGCAGTCGCTGGAGATCGCGATGGCGATCGTGCGCAAGCAGGAACAGGTGCGCTAAGGGTTTTTCGGCAGGGCTTGCAGCCCTGCACCTGCGGAGTCAACGTCGACGTCAAATGCGGGCATTCCGTGGGATGGCGGATTCCCGGTGTCTGTCAGATCCACGCCATGCGTGGATGAATCTCTGTCCGACGTCGAAATCAATCTGGGGTGCGATAACGTTTTGGGCGGGAAAACGCTATGGCCCCCAAACCCAATACCCCACATACCCCAAAAAATTAGAAGGGGGGGGGGGGGGGGGGGGGGGGGGGGGGGCCCCCCGCCCCCCCCGCGCCCGCCGCCCCCCCCCCCCCCCCCCCCCCCCCCCCCCCCCCCCCCCCCCCCCCCCCCCCCCCCCCGCCATCCCACGGAATGCCAGTTTCTGCTGCTGCTTTTGCTGTTGCTTCTGCAGTTGCTGTTGCTCCAGCCCGCAGCAGGTGCAGGGCTGCAAGCCCTGCAGGCCAACACCCTGCTTACGAACGGCTGACGTGACGCTCATGCGCCATGCGCGAGGCTGTCCGCTGCTGTTCGAGTGGAGGTGGCAACCGTGCACTGGCAAAGCGCACAGGCATATGCATGGCCGCTGGGTCTGGCGGCACTGGTGGGCGGCATCGGCGCCTGGCTGATCCTGTGGATCTATCACCGGCTGAAAGGGCGTGATCGCCGGCGCGCGCGCATCGGTCGCGTGCTTGGTCTGCCAATGGCGACCGCATGGCCCTTGCTGCTGCTGATCCCGGCGCTGCAGGCCACGCCACTGCAGGAGCCTCTGCTGGGGCATCTGCAGCACGGGCTGCACATCGCGCTGACGGCCTGTTTCATCTGGCTGCTGGTGCGCGCGGTGGCCGCCGGCGAGCGTGCGATCCTGCGCAGTCATCCCATCGACGTCTCGGACAATCTGGAAGCCCGTCGCATCCAGACCCAGACGCGGGTGCTGAGCCGCGTGCTGATGGGCGGCATCATCGTGCTCGGTGCATCGCTGGTGCTGCTGACATTCCCGATGGTGCAGAAGATCGGCGCCGCCCTGCTGGCCTCGGCCGGTCTGATCGGGCTGGTCGCGGGCATCGCCGCCAAGCCGGTGTTCGGCAACCTCATCGCCGGCCTGCAGATCGCAGTGACCCAGCCGATCCGGCTGGATGATGTGGTGATCGTTGAAGGCGAGTGGGGGCGCGTGGAGGAGATCGGCAGCAGCTATGTGGTGGTACGCATCTGGGACGAGCGGCGGATGGTGGTGCCGCTGACCTGGTTCATCGAGAACCCCTTCCAGAACTGGACCCGGCGCAGCGCCGATCTGCTCGGCACGGCATTCCTGTGGCTGGACTACCGTGCGCCGATCGCGGCGATCCGCAGTGAACTGGAGCGCATCTGCCGCGGCGAGGCGCTGTGGGATGGACGGGTCTGCGTGACCCAGGTGACCGAAACCAGCGAGCGGGCAATCCAGGTGCGCCTGCTGGTCAGTGCACGCAGCTCCGGCGATGCCTTCGATCTTCGCTGCCTGGTGCGCGAGCGCATGCTGGATTTCCTGGCGCGCGAGCATCCGCAATCACTGCCGCAGCTGCGCGCGCGGTTGCAGCGCGAGGATGAGCTGGACATGCCACGCGCACCGCGTGCACGTACGGCAGATGTGCGTTCACCCGGGGCGGAGGACGGCGAGGCCGCGATCGCGCCGGTGGAACCGGACCCCGACCGCTAGCGCCGGGACGTGCCCGGCGAGCGCAGCGGTACCCCCGGTCCGCCGGGCAACCCGGGGCCGATCAAGGCTCGCCAGTGTCGATCAGGGTGTCGGTTTCGAAATGAGGCGGGCGACGCGCACGTGTGCGTTGCTCGTAGGCATAGGCCATTTCGATCAGCTTCGGCTCGCTCCAGGCTGTGCCCATGAACAGCAGGCCGACCGGCAGGCCGTTGATCTGTCCCATCGGCACGCTCAGGCTGGGGTAACCCGCGACCGCTGCCACGCTGTAGCTCTCACCCGGGAAATCGTCGCCTTCGCGGCGGATGGGCCAGGCTGTGCCGGTGGTCGGTGCAACCAGCGCATCCAGCTGGTAGGCAGCCAGGACGGCGTCGATGCCTTCCGGCCCGGCCAGGCGCCGCGCATCGCTGCGCGCACGGATGTAGGCAGGGTCGGCCAGTCCGGCAGTGGCGTTGGCCTCCAGCAGCAGTTCCTGGCCGAACAGGCCCAGTTCCTGCGGCGCCTGGGCCTGGTTGAAGGCGATGAGTTCGCCAAGACTGCGCAGGGGCGCGCGGTAGGTCTTGAAGTAGCGCTCCAGCCCGGCCTTGAACTCATGCAGCAGCACGACCCGCTCGGCTTCGGCCCAGGCACCCGGGTCGGGCAGTTCCACCGGCACCACCACCGCGCCCGCACGGCGCAGTTCGGCGGCGGCCTGATCGATCAGCGGTGCCATGCCACGGTACGTCAGCAGAGGGGTCTGCAGCAGGCCGATGCGTTTGCCGCGCAGGCCTTCGGGGTCCAGGCGCGCGGTGTAGTCGTAGACCGCGCGGCCGGGCATGGTGGCCGTGGCGGGGTCGGCATCGTCCCGGCCCGCGATCGCCGTCAGTACGGCCGCGGCGTCGGCGACGCTGCGCGTCATCGGCCCGGCGGTGTCCTGGCTGAAGGAGATCGGGATGATGCCTTCGCGGCTGACCAGGCCGACCGTCGGTTTCAGGCCGACGATGCCGTTGATCGCGGCCGGGCAGACGATGCTGCCGTCGGTCTCGGTGCCGATCGCCACACTGGCCAGATTGGCGGCCACCGCTACCGCGCTGCCGCTGCTGGAGCCACAGGGCGAATGGCTGAGACGGTACGGATTGCGGGTCTGGCCACCGCGCGCGCTCCAGCCCGACACCGAATCGTTGCCGCGGAAGTTGGCCCACTCGCTGAGATTGGTCTTGCCCAGCACGACCGCGCCGGCCTCGCGCAGGCGTCTTACCAGGTAGGCATCGGCGGGGCGGAAACCCTGCAGCGCGAGCGATCCGGCGCTGGTGGTCATGGGCCCGGCGTTGATGTTGTCCTTCAGCAGGACCGGAATGCCATGCAGCGGCCCGCGCAGATGGCCGTCCCGGCGCTCGCGATCGCGTTCACCGGCTTCCCGCAGGGCATCCGGGTTGAGTTCGATGACGGCACGCAGGCGCGGCCCGGCGCGATCCAGCGCAGCGATGCGCTGCAGGTAGGCGTGGGTCAGCGTGGTGCTGTCCAGTTCGCCGGCCACCATGCGCGCCTGCAGGTCGGCCAGGTCGGTCTCGGCGTAGGGGAAGGGCACGTTGCGGCTCGCAGGTTCGGCGGCGTGGGCGCTGGTCGTGGCCGGGCTGCAGCCAACAATGAACAACGCGGGCAGCGCGATGAGCAGGCAGGTCAGCAGAGGCGGCAAGGACGGGCGCATGGGGCGGCTTGGTCGGCTCCAATGCCCAGTGTAGCTGCTGCTCAGTGGTGGCGCTTGCGCAGGTCGCGGGCCAGGACGTAGACCACGAGCAGGTTTATCGCCAGGATCGTCCAGGAGGGCCAGCCGGGGTGGCGGACGATGGCGAAGACATCGAAGGGCAGATACAGCGCGGCGGTCAGGCAGCCCAGCCAGGAGGCCCAGGCCCTGGCCCGCCAGAGGCCCCAGGCTTCCACCAGGTGCAGCAGGCCGTAGCCGATCATCGCCGCCGCCGCCAGGTGCACGGCGTCGGGATTGATCATGTTCAGGAGGGAGGGCAGGGTGCCGTGATCCGGGTCCAGGCTGAAACGCCGGATCAGGGCATTGACCCCATCGCGGAGCGGCTGCGGACCGAGCACTTCAAGCCCGGTCGCAGCCAGCAACGCCAGCACCGCCTTGCTCGCTTCGAGCAGGGCGATGACGTGGAGGCCCGGATGCCGGTGTGGATCCGGGTTGTAGCCGCTCTGGCTCACGGTCCGGCTCAGCCGCCGCGCGAAGCCTTCTTGCGGTCGCTTTCGGTCAGGAACTTCTTGCGCAGCCGGATTTCCTTCGGAGTGATCTCGACCAGCTCGTCGTCCTCGATGAAGTCCAGCGCCTGTTCCAGCGAGTACTTGATCGCCGGGGTCAGCTGGATCGCATCGTCCTTGCCCGAAGCGCGCATGTTGGTCAGCGGCTTGGTCTTGATGGCGTTGACGGTCAGGTCGTTGTCCTTGGAGTGGATGCCGACCAGCTGGCCTTCATACACATTGTCGCCTTCAGCAGCGAACAGCTTGCCGCGTTCCTGCAGCGGGCCCAGGGAGTAGGCCGGAGTCACGCCCGGGGCGTTGGCGATCATGACGCCGTTGATGCGCTTGGCGATTGCGCCCTGTTCCTTCGGACCGTAATGGTCGAACACGTGGAACAGCAGGCCCGAACCCTGGGTCAGGGTCTTGAACTCGTTCTGGAAGCCGATCAGGCCACGGGCCGGGATCGAGTATTCCAGGCGCACGCGGCCCTTGCCGTCCGGTTCCATGTTCTTCAGCTGGCCCTTGCGGGTGCCCAGCTTTTCCATCACGCCGCCCTGGTGCACTTCTTCCACGTCCACCACCAGCTGTTCGATCGGCTCCATCTGCTGGCCGTCGATTTCCTTGATGATCACTTCCGGACGCGACACGGCCAGTTCGTAGCCTTCACGACGCATGTTCTCGATCAGCACCGACAGGTGCAGTTCGCCACGGCCGGAGACCAGGAACTTGTCGGCGTCCTCCAGCTGTTCGACCTTCAGCGCCACGTTGTGGACCTTTTCACGGTCCAGGCGGTCCTTGATCTGGCGGCTGGTCAGGAACTTGCCACCGGACAGGTCCTTGTTGCCCGCGAACGGCGAGTTGTTGACCTGGAAGGTCATCGAGATGGTCGGCTCGTCCACGGTCAGCGCCGGCAGCGCTTCCGGGGTGTCCGGGTGGCAGAGGGTGTCGGAGATGGTCAGCTCCGGAATGCCCGAGATCGCCACGATGTCGCCGGCTTCAGCGGTGTCCTGCTCGATGCGCTCCAGGCCCAGGAAGCCCAGCACCTGCGCGACCTTGCCGTTGCGCTTCTTGCCTTCACGATCGATCACCGTGACCTGCATGTTCTTCTTCAGGGTGCCACGCTGGATGCGGCCGATGCCGATCACGCCCACGAAGTTGTTGTAGTCCAGCTGGCTGATGCGCATCTGGAAGGCACCTTCCGGATCCACTTCGGGCTTCGGCGCGTGCTTCATGATCGCTTCGTAGAGCGGGGTCATGTCGCCATCGCGGACGGTGTCTTCCAGGCCGGCATAGCCGTTCAGGGCCGACGCGTAGACGATCGGGAAGTCCAGCTGCTCGTTGGTCGCGCCGAGCTTGTCGAACAGATCGAACACCTGGTCGATCACCCAGTCCGGACGCGCGCCCGGACGGTCGATCTTGTTGACCACCACGATCGGCTTGAAGCCCATCGCGAAGGCCTTCTGGGTGACGAAGCGGGTCTGCGGCATCGGGCCGTCCATCGCGTCGACCAGGATCAGCACGGTGTCGACCATCGACAGCACGCGCTCGACCTCACCGCCGAAGTCGGCGTGGCCGGGGGTGTCGACGATGTTGATCCGGTTCTTGATGCCGGTCTTCTTGTCTTCCCAGGTGATGGCCGTGTTCTTGGCCAGGATGGTGATGCCGCGTTCCTTTTCCTGGTCGTTGCTGTCCATCACGCGCTCGGCGAGGACGGTACGCTCGGACAGGGTGCCGGACTGCTTCAGCAGCTGGTCGACCAGGGTGGTCTTGCCATGGTCGACGTGGGCGACAATGGCGATGTTGCGAAGATTTTCGATGGACATACGAAAGGGGGCCAGTCGGCGCCGGATTTGGAAAAAGAAGTCCAACATTATACGTCGAACTTGACGATTCGCGAAAAGCTGGATTCCGGCCGCCCGGGAGCCCCATTCAGCTGGCCGTCGGGGCCCCGCCGGCGGCGCCCCTCCAGAGCCTGAAGCGTCGCCCTGCGCCGATGGTCGAAGCCGCCGCCGCCACGAGCCGGGTGTAAACTAGGTGGCTAGACGCCTTTCCCTTTGCAACAAGGATCTTCATGTCCCTCATCGCCACTTTCGACACCACCCAGGGCCCGATCAAGGTCGAGCTGTTCGCTGACAAGGCGCCGCTGACCGTTGCCAACTTCGTGAACCTGGTCAAGCACGGCTTCTATGACGGCCTGATCTTCCACCGCGTGATCGCCGACTTCATGATCCAGGGCGGTTGCCCGCAGGGCCGTGGCACCGGTGGCCCGGGCTACAAGTTCGAAGACGAGAAGAACGGCGTGAAGCATGAGGTCGGCTCGCTGTCGATGGCCAACGCCGGCCCGAACACCAATGGCAGCCAGTTCTTCATCACCCACATCAAGACCGATTGGCTGGATGGCCGCCACACCGTGTTCGGCAAGGTTCTGGAAGGCCAGGCCATCGTCGATTCGGTCAAGCAGGGCGACGTGATCCATTCGATCACCCTGGAAGGCGACGTCGACGCCGCGCTGGCCGCACAGGCCGACCGCGTGGCCGAGTGGAACAAGATCCTCGCCGCCTGACCCCCTTCCGAGACGGCCACCCACGGGTGGCCGTTTCCCTGTTCTCCGCCGCCTGCCAGGCCCGCCGGGCCACGCCCGCGGCGTCCCATCAAACGCTTGCAAGCAAGAGGAAACCCCCATGAAAGCACCCGTTCGTGTTGCCGTGACCGGCGCCGCCGGCCAGATCGGTTATGCCCTGCTGTTCCGCATCGCCTCCGGCGAAATGCTGGGCAAGGACCAGCCGGTCATCCTGCAGCTGCTGGAGCTGCCGGTGGACAAGGCCCAGGCCGCCCTGAAGGGCGTGATGATGGAACTGGAAGACTGCGCCTTCCCGCTGCTGGCCGGCATGGTCGGCACCGACGACGCTGAAGTGGCGTTCAAGGATGCCGACATCGCCCTGCTGGTCGGCGCGCGTCCGCGCGGCCCGGGCATGGAGCGCAAGGACCTGCTGCTGGAAAACGCCAAGATCTTCACCGCGCAGGGCGCGGCGCTGAACAAGGTCGCCAGCCGTGACGTGAAGGTGCTGGTGGTCGGCAACCCGGCCAACACCAACGCCTACATCGCCATGAAGTCGGCACCGGACCTGAAGCCGGAAAACTTCACCGCCATGCTGCGCCTGGACCACAACCGTGCCCTGAGCCAGCTGTCGGCCAAGCTCGGCAAGCCGGTCGGTGGCATGGAAAAGCTGGTGGTGTGGGGCAACCACAGCCCGACCATGTACCCGGACTACCGTTTCGCCACCGCCGATGGTGCTTCGATCGCCGATGCGATCAACGACCAGGAGTGGAATGCCAACACCTTCATTCCGACCGTCGGCAAGCGCGGCGCGGCGATCATCGAAGCCCGTGGCTCGTCCTCGGCGGCTTCGGCGGCCAATGCCGCGATCGACCACGTGCGTGACTGGGTGCTGGGCAGCAACGGCAAGTGGGTCACCATGGGCGTGCCGTCCGATGGTTCCTACGGCATCCCGGAAGGCGTGATCTTCGGCTTCGCCGTGACCACCGAGAACGGCAAGTACACCCTGGTCAAGGATCTGCCGATCGACGACTTCAGCCAGAAGTACATCGACAAGACCCTGGCCGAGCTGGAAGAAGAACGCGCCGGCGTTGCCCACCTGCTGGGCTGATGCCGCGGGTGCCGGTCTGGCCGGCACGCAGCTGACAGAAACGGGGAAGCTTCGGCTTCCCCGTTTTCATATGGAGTTCCGCAGAACCGCATGATCCACCTGCATTACATCGATGACGCACTGCTGGTGGTGGAAAAGCCCGCCGGCCTGCTGTCCGTGCCTGGCCGTAGCGCGGAGAACCAGGACTGCGTGGTGGCCCGCCTGCAGGTGCTGTACCCGGACGCGCTGACCGTGCATCGGCTGGACCAGGTCACCTCCGGTCTGCTGCTGCATGCACGGGGCAAGACGACGCAGGCCGCGTTGTCGATGCAGTTCGAGCAGCGCAGGGTGGGCAAGTGCTACGAAGCCGTCGTGCAGGGTGTGATCGAAGGTGATGCCGGTGAAGTGGATCTGCCGCTGATCGTGGACTGGCCGAACCGGCCGAAACAGAAGGTCGACCATGAACACGGCAAGCCGGCGCTGACGCGCTGGCGCGTGCTGGCCCGCGATGTTGAAGCGCAGCGCACGCGCGTGGCGCTGGAGCCGGTGACCGGGCGCAGCCATCAGTTGCGCCTGCACATGGCCAGCCTGGGTCATCCGATCGTCGGCGATGTGCTGTATGGCGCCGCACCGGCGCAGCGCGTGCATCTGCATGCGCGCAGCCTGCACTTCACCCACCCGGTGACGGGCGACGCGCTGGCGTTCGAGTCCGCCACTCCGTTCTAAGCAGGGCAAGGGGGGCGGCAGGGCTGCGCCCTGCACCTGCTACGAGCCAGGGCAACGTCAGATTCAACGTCAAAAGCGCGCTGTCCGTGGGGTGGCGGGGGGGGGGGGGGGGGGGGGGGGGGGGGGGGGGGGGGGGGGGGGGGGGCGCGCGGGGGGGGGGGGGGGGGTGTGTCTCGCCGCGCCCCCGCCCCCCCGCGGCCGCGCGGGCCGCCCCCCCCCCCCCCCCCCCCCCCCCCCCCCGCCATCCCACGGATAGCCTGTTGCTTCGGCTTCGGCTTCGGCTTCGGCTTCGGCCTCTGCAGGTGCAGGTGCAGGGCGGCAGCCCTGCATGGAAAACCCACCCCCTACCAAGGTAGGGCGGAACGCGCGGCAACGCGGCACTATGCTCGAACCCATGACTTCGTCTGGGAGGGCTGCGTCATGAACTACGAGGAAACCTACCGCCGCTCGATCGACGAGCCGGAGGCGTTCTGGGGCGAGGAAGCCAAGCGCATCCATTGGCACAAGCCGCCGCAACAGGTGCTCGACTACAGCAACCCGCCGTTCCGGCGCTGGTATGTAGGCGGCGAAACCAACCTCTGTTACAACGCGGTTGATCGCCATCTGGACACTCGGCCCGACCAGCTCGCGCTGGTGGCCATTTCCACCGAAACCAACAGCACCCGCGAGATCACCTACCGGCAGCTGTACCGTGAAGTGAACGACTTCGCTGCCGTGCTCCAGCGCCTGGGCGTCGGCCATGGCGACCGCGTGGTCATCTACATGCCGAACATGGCCGAAGCCGTGTTCGCGATGCTGGCCTGCGCGCGCATCGGGGCCGTGCACTCGGTGGTGTTCGGTGGTTTCGCCGCGCACAACCTTGCCCTGCGCATCGACGATGCCAGACCCAAGCTGCTGATCGCGGCCGATGCCGGCATGCGCGGAGGCAAGCTCATTCCCTACAAGCCGATGGTGGACGCCGCCTGTGCGGAAGCCGGGCATCCACCGCCGCACGTGCTGATCGTTTCGCGCGGGCTGGATCCGGCCGAGCCGCGCATCGAGGGCCGCGACGTCGAGTACGCGACGCTGCGCGCGGAAGTCGGTGCCGTCGATGTTCCGGTGCAGTGGCTGGAAGCGAGCGAGCCGAGCTATCTGCTGTATACCTCCGGCACCACCGGCAAGCCCAAGGGCGTGCAGCGTGATGTGGGCGGATACGCGGTGGCGATGGCACAGTCGATGGAGACCGTCTTCGACTGCAAGCCGGGGCAGGTGATGTTCTCCACCTCCGATGTCGGCTGGGCCGTGGGACATTCCTACAACGTGTATGGACCGCTGATCGGCGGTTGCACATCGCTGTTGTACGAAGGCCTGCCGACCCATCCGGATCCGGGCATCTGGTGGGCCCTGTGCGAGCAGTACAACGTGCGCACGATGTTCTCCTCTCCCACCGCGATCCGCGTGCTGAAGAAGCACGACGCGGATTTCATCCATCGCCACGACCTGCGCGCGTTGAAGTACCTGTTCCTGGCCGGCGAACCGCTGGATGAGCCGACCGCGCACTGGATCAATGAAGCGCTGGGCAAACCGATCATCGACAACTACTGGCAGACCGAAACCGGCTGGCCGGCCTTGACCCTGTTGCCGGGCCTGGAGATGAAGCCGGTGCGCTTTGGTTCGCCGGGCTTCCCCAACCTCGGTTACCGCATGAAGGTGATCGACGAGAACACCGGCGAAGAAGTCGCACCCGGGCAGAAGGGAGTCCTGGTGGTCACCCCGCCATTGCCGCCGGGCTGCATGAGCACGGTGTGGAACGACGACAGCCGCTTCCTGCAGAGCTACTTCAGCCATTTCAAGGAACTGCTGTACAGCTCGCTGGACTGGGCGATCCGCGACGATGACGGCTACACCTTCATCCTCGGCCGTACCGACGATGTCATCAACGTCGCCGGGCATCGCCTGGGGACACGTGAGATCGAGGAAGCCATCTCCAGCCACCCGCGTGTGGCGGAGGCTGCGGTGATCGGCGTCAAGGATGAACTGAAGGGACAGGTGCCGCTGGTCTTCGTCACCCTCAAGCAGGGGCTGGGGGGCGAAGACCCTGCACCGGTGGTGGCGGAGATGATGGCAACGGTGACCACGTCGCTGGGGGCGGTTGCACGGCCGGCGCACGTGCACGTGGTCAACGCGTTGCCGAAGACGCGCTCGGGGAAACTGCTGCGGCGCTCGCTGCAGGCGCTGGCCGAGCAGCGCGATCCCGGCGATCTGTCGACCCTGGATGACCCGGCCGCCCTGGAGGAGATCCGCCGCGCGCTGGGACGCTAGACCGGTCCTGTATTGCCGGGGCCGCGTGCAGCGGGCCGAGGCAAGGAATGCAGCGGTGCTGCACCGCAGCGTTCACCGTACCAGCAGTGCGTTAAGCTCGATGCCGGGGAGCGCGTCCGTCAGGGCGCGCAGGCATGCGCATCATGGAACGGGGGAGCTATGGCACTGCTGCACGCCAAGACGGCCGCTGGCCGCCAGGAAATCGAGGATCGTGCGCGGCGCCTGCCGGCCGCGCTGCGCTCGATCCTGCTGATGGTCGATGGTCGCCGCGATGACACCGAACTGCGCAGTCTGCTCGAAGGACTGCGGGCGCCACCCGATGCGCTGGAACAGCTGGCCGCGATGGAGCTGATCGAAGTGGTGGGGGGCAGCGCCGGTGCGGTGCCGGTCGCTGGCCTCAGCAATGGCCGCGAACAGGACCCGGCGCTGTATCAGCAGCTGTACGAGGCGATGAGCGAAGCCGTGCGGCGCCACCTCGGGCTGAAGGGCTACTTCATGCAGTTGAAGATCGAGCGCTGCACCGATGCCTCGGCCCTGGAGCGCCTGTGCCCGGAACTGCTGGCGGCGGTAGGCAAGGCACGCAGCCCGGCACTGGCACAGCGCTGGTGGCAGGAAACGCAGGCATCGCTGGCAGCCGGCGATCGCGGAGTCGTGCAGGCCTGACGCAGCGCGTAGAGTGGATGGTTTCATTCCCATCAGGAGCCTCTCGTGCAGGACGACCACGACGACACCGACACCCCCGGCTGGGACGCGATCAATGCGGCGTTGGCGCCGCTGTACGCGGGCCAGGAGCCCCTGCATTTCGGAACGGCATTGCCGTACACGCTGGGCGGCCAGGATCCCCTCGATGGCATCAGTGTCTACCGTGCGGAGGCGCCGGTACCGCACTGGCACTACATCACCTATGGCCTGTCCGAGCTGTACGCCAAGGAGAGCAGTGACGCCGAAGCAAGCGGCTACGGATTCGAGCTGACCTTCCGTCTGGCAGCAGGCGAGGGCGTGCACGCCGAACAGGCACCGCCGACATGGCCGATGAACCTGCTGCAGAACCTGGCGCGCTACGTGTTCGGCAGCGGCAACGTGTTCGAGGATGGCCACCACCTTGACGCGAACGGCCCGATTGCCCTCGAGTCCGACACCCGCCTGCGCCATCTGGCTTTCATCGCCGACCCGCAGTTGCCGGCGCGCGAGACGGCCAACGGCCGCCTGCAGTTCCTGCAGCTGGTCGGGCTGACGGATGGGGAAATGGCTGCAGTGAAACGCTGGTCGACCCGCGGGGTGCTGCACGTGCTGGAGCCGGCGATGCCCCTGTGGATCACCGATCTGCATCGGGGCGACCTGCTGGATGATCCGGCACTGGCGGCGCAGGTGCAGGCGGGCAGTGCGCGGGAGGGTTCCAGCACCGGCATGTTGTTCATTGAAACGCTGGACTGGCGACAGGTCTCGGGCGTGACCACGCTGGTGCTCGGCGCCGGCCAGGTGCCGAGCGTGCGCGAGCTGCTGCCGCTGCGCCTGCACCATGGCGCATCACTGGTGCTGGTCAGCCGTGAGCGCCAATGGGAGTTCACCCCGGCTGCGGGCGGCGGCGCCAACGACGTCGATGCCGACAGCGCGCGCTGGGCATTGGATGCACAGGGGGTCCAGGCGTGGCAGGACGTGCGTGCCGAGCGCGGGATCTACCCGCTGGGCGGTCAGCTGCAGGTCGAGGTGGTGCCGACGCTGCTGCGTGACGCCAAGGGTGCCGTGATCCGCGAGATCGGTTGAACGGTGGACACGGGGCGCCGGCGATGCCCGGCGCCGGGCCGGGACGCCGGATCGGAGCCGCCTGCGCTGCCGGCGGCTCCGTGTGCGGTCAGGCCAGGCCTTCGGCCTTCAGTGCGGCCTGCACGCCGGCATCGGCGTCCATGCGCGCCTTGTAGGCGGCCAGATGATCCAGCCCCGACAGGTCGACCTTGGCGCCGGCTGCCCAGCGCAGGGTGATGTAGAAGTACGGGTCGGCGAAGCTGCGGAAACCGGCCAGCCAGGGCTTGTCCGCCAGCTGCCGGTCGGCCGTCTCGAACAGGCCGCGCAGGCGCTTGCGGGCGGCCGCGCGGATCGCGTCGTACTGGCTCTCATCGCCGATGAACTTGCCCGGTGCGAACAGCGGCGAGAACGCCGGGTGCACATCGGAGTTGACGAAGGCCAGCCAGCGGGTGGCCTCGGCACGCTGGCGCGGGCTGCCGTCGCCGGCCAGGCCGGCCTGCGGGAAGCGGTCGGCGATGTAGCCCATGATGGCCGCGTTCTGCAGCAGGATGAAGTCGCCATCGACCAGCGCCGGAACCGAGCCGGCCGGGTTGATCTTGAGGAATTCCGGCCCCTTCAGGGTGTCCTTGTCGAGCAGTTCGACCTCGAACGGCTGGCCGGTCCACTGCAGGGCGATGTGGTCGGCGGTGGAGCAGGCACCGGGCTTGCTGTACAGCTTCATGGGAACTCCAGGCGGGGTGTGCGGGAATCGCCCACTATCCCAGAGCCTGCCGGCGCGCGGCAACGCTGCCGCCGGCAACAGTTCGTTACGACTGCCGGGGCTTGAGGTTCTGCACCTTATAGAAGGTGTGATCACCGATGGTGGCCACCTGGTAGGCATTGCGCCAGTTCGGGCTGGCGATGGCCAGGGCGGCGAAATGGCTGGCACCGGGAACGATCTCGCGGCGCTCGCCGGCCGGCAGCGCCCAGTTGCGCTCCGCATCGAAGGCCACGCTCATGGCCTCGCTCCAGGCCGCGTCGTTGCCCAGCTGGGTGCCGGGGGAGACGATGGTCGGGGCGAACTGCTTGCGTGCGGTCACCACCTGGCACATCGAGTCGCCCCACAGGCCGCTGTCGAGGCGGCGCAGTGCCACTTCGGCCACGGCCTGCTGGCCGCGCAGGGTCTGGTCGCGGGCTTCCAGGTATACGGTGGTGCTCAAACACAATGAATCAGCCGCCGGCTGGGGCAGCAACTGCGACAGCCAGAGAATCCAGGCCAGTTTCATATAACTCCTTGCTCCGTATGGGCCGCACCACGGGGTTCCGGCCGAAGAGAGGGCAGGAGGCGGGGTACGACTTGGCGTCATGGGGAGGCGGCCATCGGGGCCGCCCCGTGGGCGGCCCGGGAAAAGAGGATCGATGAACGATCCGGGAGGGCCGCACCGGCTCACCGGAAACTGGGTGGTGAGCGGAAAGTTGGCGCAAGGTAGGGGGGGCTGGCCGAACGCATCATGAATCGCCCAGCTTGACATTCAGCTTCGAGGCGGGTGACGGAAATCACATTCCGCCGCCCATTCAGGTGTGGATCAAAGGGCGGCTGCCACCCGGCTGCCCTGATCGATGGCGCGTTTGGCGTCCAGTTCGGCGGCCACATCGGCACCGCCGATCAGCTGTGCGCTGATGCCCGCCGCCTGCAGTTCGGCCTGCAGCGCGCGGTTCGGTTCCTGCCCTGCACAGATCACCACATGATCCACCGGCAGCAGCTGTTCGCTGCCTTCCACGCGGATGCGCAGCCCCTGGTCGTCCACGCCGAGATACTCGACGCCGCCCAGCATCCGCACGCCCTTGGCCTTCAGCGTGGCGCGATGGATCCAACCGGTGGTCTTGCCCAGGCGCGCACCCGGCTTGCCGGGGCTGCGCTGCAGCAGCCACAGCCGGCGTGGCGAAGCGTCCACCTGCGGGCGGGCCAGCGAGCCGCGGGCCTCGAAGGTGGCGTCCACCCCCCATTCGGCCATCCAGCGCTGCGGGTCCAGCGACGGCGATGGGCCCTCGTGGCTGAGGAATTCCCCGACATCGAAGCCGATGCCGCCGGCACCGATGATGGCCGCGCTGGCGCCCACCTCGACCCGGCCCTGCAGCACGTCCAGGTAGCTGACGACCTTGGCGTGGTCCGCGCCGGGGAAGTCGACCCGGCGCGGCGTGATGCCGGTCGCCAGCACGACCTCGTCGAAGCCGGCCAGGTGGGTCGCATCTGCCCGGGTACCCAGGCGCAGCTGCACGCCGGTGTCCTGCAGCTTGTGGCGGAAATAGCGCAGCGTCTCGTGGAACTCTTCCTTGCCCGGGATGCGCTTGGCCACATTGAACTGGCCGCCGATCTCGTCGCTGGCGTCGAACAGGGTGACCTGGTGACCGCGCTCGGCGGCCACCGTGGCGCAGGCCAGGCCGGCCGGGCCCGCGCCCACCACCGCCACCCGCTTCGGTGTGGACGTCGGGCGGTAGACCAGTTCGGTTTCGTGCGCGGCCCGCGGATTGACCAGGCAACTGGCCAGCTTGTTCTCGAAGACGTGGTCCAGGCATGCCTGGTTGCAGGCGATGCACGTGTTGATCGTGTCGGCACGGCCGGCGCGCGCCTTGTTCGGCCATTGCGGGTCGGCCAGCAGCGGGCGCGCAAGCGACACCATGTCCGCACCGCCGTCGGCGAGAATGCGCTCGGCAACCTCGGGCATGTTGATGCGGTTGGTCGCCACCAGCGGCACCGCCACATGCGGCTTCAGCTTGGCGGTGACCCCGGCGAAGGCGGCGCGGGGCACCGAGGTGGCGATGGTGGGAATGCGCGCCTCGTGCCAGCCGATGCCGGAATTGATGATCGTCGCGCCCGCGGCCTCGATGGCCTGCGCCTGCTGCACGATTTCCTCCCAGTTGCTGCCGTCCTCAACCAGATCCACCAGTGACAGCCGGTAGATGATGATGAAATCCGGGCCGCAGGCTTCGCGGATGCGGCGCACGATCTCCACCGCGAAGCGCATGCGCTGGGAGGCATCACCGCCCCAGCGGTCCGTGCGCGTGTTGGTGCGGGGGGCGATGAACTCGTTGATGAGGTATCCCTCCGAGCCCATCACTTCGACACCGTCGTAGCCGGCTTCGCGTGCCAGCCTGGCGCTGCGTGCGTAATCGGCGATGTGCCGTTCGACGCCGCTGGCCGACAGTGCGCGCGGGGTGAACGGATTGATCGGCGCCTTGAGCTTGGAGGGCGCCACCGACAGGGGGTGGTAGGCATAGCGGCCGGCGTGCAGCAACTGCAGACAGATCTTCGCGCCATGCTGGTGGGCGGCGGCCGTCAGCTGCCGGTGCGGACGCACTTCCCAGGGCCAGGACAGCTTGCCGCCGAAGGGTTTGAGCCAGCCGACCACGTTGGGGGCGAAGCCGCCGGTGACGATCAGGCCGACGCCGCCTTCGGCCCGCTCGGCGAAGTAGGCGGCCAGGCGCGGGAAATCGCGCGCGCGATCTTCCAGCCCGGTGTGCATCGAACCCATCAGCACCCGGTTGCGCAGCTGGGTGAAGCCCAGATCGAGCGGGGCGAACAGGTGGGGATAGGCGCTTTCGTTGGCTGGCGACATGGTCGATACGCTTGCGTACGGAAGCGCGAAGCGTGCCGCGAAACGGCGGTTGGGGCAAGGGGCGGGCGAATCGGTAGCGCCGGGCCATGCCCGGCGATGCGGCTACCCGTGGCCGCGCTGCGCGCTCGCCGGGCGTGGGCCGGCGCCACCCGCCGGCAGGGGCCGGCCGATGCCGAACCAGCCCAGCGTCATCCCGCACAGCGGGCCGATCAGCAGCGCAAAGGCCAGGGTGCCGACGCCCACGTTGCCTCCCAGCCACCAGCCCAGAAGCAGGACGCTGCCTTCGATCAGGCTGCGCACCTTCCAGATCGGCCAGCCGGTGCGGGCATGCAGGCCGGTCATCAGCCCGTCGCGCGGGCCGGGGCCGAGCCGCGCGCCGATGTACAGGCCGGTGGCCAGTGCCACCAGCAGCATGCCGGCACCGAACATCGCCACCTGCCAGACCAGGCCGACAGCCGGCGGCAACAGCCACAGGCCGAACTGCGCGGACGGACCGATCAGCAGCACGTTGAGCACGGTGCCGACGCCCGGCTTCTGCCGCAGGGGCCACCACAGCAGCAGGACCAGCGCGCCGATCACGTTCGTGGCCAGGCCGAAGGACAGCGGGGTCTGCGCCGCGACGCCCTGCGACAGCACGTCCCAGGGCGCGACACCGATCGCAGCACGGATCATCAGCGAGGCGCCGAAGCCATACAGGAACAGGCCGACGATCAATTGCAGCAGGCGCAAGGGCAGGGCAGTGGGCATGGGAGCGCTCGGGGGGGGAGGGAATCTGTCTCCACCGTAATCCCGAATCGCCAGTTTCCATAGATACAGATCCCGGTGAATCCCGCGCCACAGCGCGCGCGTCAGTCGTCCCAGCCTGCCAGTGCCAGCTTGCCCAGCGTGCGGCCGCTGGCCAGCCGCTCATGCGCCGCCTGCAGGTTGGCGGCATTGATCGTGCCGAGTGTCTCGCTGAGCGTGCCACGCAGTTGGCCTGCATCGATCATGCTCGCGGCGCGGCTCAGGATGCGGTGCTGCTCGATGCGGTCGGCGGTACCGAAGCGCGATCGCGCGAACATGAATTCCCAGTGGATGCCGATGCACTTGGCCTTGTACGGGTCGCCGATGCGCAGCGCGCCGCGGGGTTCGACGATCAGCCCGACATGCCCCTGCGGCGCCAGCAGCTGGCCCAGTTCATCCCAGTAGTGATCGGTGTCGGCCAGGTTGAGCGCGATCTGCACGGCGCTGACGCCCAGTGCCTGCAGCTGCGGCTGCAATGGCTGGCGATGGTCGATCACGTGATGGGCGCCCATCTGCCGGCACCAGTCGGCCGACTGCTCGCGGGAGGCGGTGGCAATGACCGTGAAGCCGGCATGGCGGGCCAGCTGGATGGCCATCGAACCGACGCCGCCGGCGCCGCCGATCACCAACAGGTGCTGCCCGGCGTGGCGGCGATCATCCAGATGCAGCGGCATGCGCTCGAACAGCAGCTCCCATGCGGTCAGTGTGGTCAGCGGCAGCGCCGCTGCCTCGGCAAAATCCAGCGTGGTGGGCTTGCGTGCGACCAGCCGCTCATCCACCAGCTGATACTGGGCATTGCAGCCGGAGCGGGTGACATCGCCGGCGTAGTAGACCTCGTCGCCGGAGGCGAACAGGCGGGCGTCCTCGCCGATGGCCTCGACCACGCCCGCCGCATCCCAGCCGAGCACCCGCGGCGTGTCCAGCGTGGCCGGATCGGTGGCGGCACGCTGCTTGCCGTCGACTGGATTGACCGAAACCGCCTGCACGCGGACCAGCAGATCGCGGCCGGCTGGCGGCAGCGGCGGCGGCAGCCGGAGATCCTGCAGGGCGGGGGCGGATTCACGACTCAGGGCGACGGCTTTCATCTCGGCTCCGCCTCGGTTTCCCGTTTCATCATAAGGTTCCTCACGTTTCCGGGGGCGCGCTGAATCCCCTTCGCCGCGCGTTCCGCAGAATTTCGCCTGCGTTGCCTAAACACCGTCAAACCCTTATGGGGTGAGGGTCTTGCGGATTTTCATCATCCTGTATAGGGTTTCAACGTCGGACCGGTGGCCGGTCGGGTGCAACACTTCACATGTTACGGGGCTGTTAACATGGCCTTCACCCGCCTGAGCATAATGTTCGCGGCGGTGGCGTGCTGAATCGGCTGTCTGAACATCGACGCAGTAGTGCTGGCCCATGCCTCTACCGGTTTCATACCCCCGAAATAGGAGCTGTACTCAATGAACAAGAAGATCCTTACTGCCGCGCTGCTGGGTGGTCTGGCTTTCGCCCAGGCTGCTTCTGCGCAGGAGTTCGATGACCGCTGGTACCTGACCGGTTCGGCCGGCTTCAACTTCCAGGACAGCGACCGTCTGACCAACGACGCTCCGTTCGTGACCCTGGGCCTGGGTAAGTTCATCAGCCCGAACTGGTCGCTGGACGGTGAGCTGAACTACCAGAACCCGAACTTCGACAGCAATCAGGACCTGAACTGGTCGCAGTACGGCATCTCGCTGGACCTGCGTCGCCACTTCATCAAGGAAGGCCGCGGCTGGAACCCGTACATCGTCGGTGGCCTGGGCTACCAGAAGTCGGAAGAAGAGTACCCGGCGATCAGCGTCAATGGTCCGCGTGAGCGCAAGGACGGCAACGTTGCCGCCAAGCTCGGCGTCGGCCTGCAGACCACCTTCGACAAGCGCGTTGCTGTCCGCGCCGAAGTGGCCTACCGCGCTGACTTCGACGACAAGAGCTACCACGCTGCCAGCGAAGACTGGTTCGGCGACGTGCTGGCTTCGGTCGGCGTCGTGATCCCGCTGGGCCCGGCTCCGGTCGCGGCTGCTCCGGCTCCGGCTCCGGTTGCCCCGAGCTGCGCCGACCTGGATGACGACGGTGACGGCGTCAACAACTGCGACGACAAGTGCCCGAACTCGCAGCCGGGTCAGACCATCGGTCCGGACGGTTGCCCGGTGCCGGTCTCGATCGACCTGAAGGGCGTGAACTTCGACTTCGACAAGTCGAACCTGCGTCCGGACGCCGTGGCCATCCTGAGCGAAGCCACCGAGATCCTGAAGCGTTACCCGGATCTGCGCGTTGAAGTCGCCGGTCACACCGACTCGAAGGGTACCGACGCTTACAACCAGAAGCTGTCGGAGCGCCGCGCCACCGCGGTGTACAACTACCTGACCAAGAACGGCGTGGACGCTTCGCGTCTGGTCGGCCCGATCGGCTACGGCGAGAGCCGTCCGATTGCTCCGAACACCAACCCGGATGGTTCGGACAATCCGGAAGGTCGTGCCAAGAACCGTCGTACCGAGCTGAACGTCCAGAACTAAATTCTGACGTTTCGCCCGCAAGACACAGCAGGACCCGGCTTCGGCCGGGTCTTGTTGTTTCTGCGGCGGGAAAAGCTGGAACGGGCCTCGATGGACTGACCGTTTGTCGGCTTTTTGTCCAAAAAACCAATGAGTTGGCGCATTCATTGAAAGTGGCGCTTGAAAGCTGTCGCCGCATTGCTACACTCGCCGCGTCACCTTCCTTCCGTGGATGCCTCTCATGCTGCGCTCTGCATCGGCCGCCGTCCTGGCGCTGGCCCTGGTTCCTGCCGCTCACGCTGCGGTCGATTGCTCGGTCAACACCATCGCTTCGCCGCTGCCGCTGCCGGCCACGACCATCGCGCCGGTGGCCGACGAGCTGTACATCCGTGGCAACCAGCTGGGCATGCCGGCCGGTGTGCTGAGCAGCAGCTACGATCCTTCGCAGTCGCTGGACCAGGTGCTGCAGCGCCTGCGCATCGACGGCTGCCAGAACATCGCCAAGGCGATTCCGAGCGCGCCGGCGGTGCAGCCGAACGATCCGGCGGCGTACAAGCCGCAGACCGAATTCGACAATACGCCGTGGCGCTTCGACATGAGCCAGAACGGCAAGCGCATGACCGCCGAGGAATTCGATGCCTGGATGAAGGCGCGTGGCGTCCGCGTGGTCAAGGCGCGCCCGGCACCGGTGGCCACCCCGGCCGCGGCCGAAGTACCGGCTGAGACCAAGCCGGTCGATAAGAAGTAACCGTCGCGGGGAGCAGAGGCTTGCGTGCGCGCCGCCCACCTGCCGCCCCCGCCGCCCGCTCCCACGTCCTGCGTGGGCGCGCGGATCCGGTTGCATCCAAGGGTGTGCGCCATGGCCTGGCGCGTGTGCTCTCCAAGGCCGGCGTGTGCTCGCGCAGCGAAGCCGCGCGCTGGATCGCCGAGGGCCGCGTGCGCGTCTCCGGCCGTATCGTCCGTGACCCGGAGTTTCCGATCGGCAGCCCGGCACCCCCCATCGAGGTCGATGGCCTGCCGCTGGCACCGCGGCAACGGCTTTACCTGATGCTCAACAAGCCGCGCGGGGTGGTGACCACCGCGCAGGACGAGCGCGGCCGTGACACCGTATACCGCTGCTTCGACGGCGCCGGCCTGCCCTGGATCGGGCCGGTCGGCCGGCTGGACAAGGCCAGTGAGGGCCTGTTGCTGTTCAGCAACGATCCGCAGTGGGCGGCGCGCCTGACCGATCCGCAGACCGGGCCGGACAAGACCTACCACGTGCAGATCGATCGGCTGCCCGATGCGGCCACGCTGGCGGCGCTGCAGGCCGGGGTGGACGACGAGGGTGAGTTCCTGGCCGCCCGGGCCGTGCGCGTGCTGCGCAGCGGCGACAAGACCGCGTGGCTGGAGGTGGTCCTCGACGAGGGCCGCAACCGCCACATCCGCCGCCTGCTGGCGGCCTTCGACCTTCAGGTGCTGCGCCTGGTCCGGGTCGCGATCGGCGACCTGGCGCTCGACGATCTCGGCAAGGGCCAGTGGCGGATGCTGGAGGTCAATGACCAGCAGCGGCTGGGGGCCGCTGCACCGGGCTGAGCGTCATGCCCGCGGCCGGCGGATGCCGGTCACCCTTCCAGGCGTAGGGGGCGTCTGGTCGTCGAAATCCCGAACGGAGCCTGCCCATGTACCACTTGTCCCTCAACCGAACCCTGCGCTGTGCCGGCCTGCTGCTGCCGATCGTGCTGCTGGCCGCCTGCGGTGGCCACAAGAAAATGGCCAAGACGGAAACGCCTGCCGAAACCCCGGTGGTGGAAGTGAAAACCCCGGAACTGGATGGTCGCGGCAGTTACCGCTTCCTGATGAGCGACGGCGACAGGAAGATGACCGCCGACGAGTTCGATGCATGGATGAAGGCCAATGGCATCCGCGTCGCCCGTGGCAATGGCCAGGACGCTGCCGCCAAGCCGGTCGTGGTGGCCAGCAAGGATGAGCCGAAGGACAAGAAGAAAAAGAAATGACGCGCATTGCGCGTCATTCCGGTAGCGGCCGGGCCTGGCCGGGGCGCCCCAGGGGCGGCGGGGGGGGAACCCCCCGCCCAGGGCCGGCCCCGGGCCCAGGGGGGGGCTAACCCAGAGAACCC
>NZ_JBRRET010000021.1:0-67345 GCF_056760435.1 Stenotrophomonas sp. STEN008
TGTGGAACCACCCGATCCCATCCCGAACTCGGAAGTGAAACGCAGCTGCGCCGATGGTAGTGTGGCTCAAGCCATGCGAGAGTAGGTCATCGCCAGGGTTTATACCCAAAAACCCCGCTGCTCACGCAGCGGGGTTTTTCTTTATGCGTTTCAGCAGCCGATGTTTCAGCCGGCGCTGCCGTGTCCCAGGAACGGCTGGATCACTGCCGCGATCTGGGCGGGCGCTTCCATATGCAGGTGATGGTTGCCCGGAAACACGGCCAGGCGCCCGTCGCGCAGGTGCTGCAGTCGCTCGCTGCGCATCGGCTCGGGATAGTACGACTGCGCGGGAGTCGCGTAGATCACCTGCGTAGGGCAGGCGATGGCCTGCAGCAGGTTGTCGATCTGGCCCTCGCTGAGCCGGATGGCGGTGGGCAGCATCAGGCGCGGATCGCTGCACCAGCGATAGCCGCCCTCTACGGGTTCGACCCCGCGCTCGACCAGCAGGCGCGCGCAGCCTTCACTGAGCTGGTTGGTCATCATCCGCGCGCGGATCGGCGCGGCAAGATCGGGAAAGACCCTGAGCTGCTTGCGCGATAGCGCGCGCGTGGCAGTCACATGCTCACGCAGCCGATGCGCGGTGTCCTCTTCCGGTCCCCGCAGGCCACCCAGCGCTTCGATGGCGACCAGGCGTTCGATGCGGTCACTGACCGCCGCAGTGAGGCTGGCGATGCCCGCGCCCATCGAGTGGCCGAGCAGGCTGAAACGCTCCCAGCCCAGCGCGTCGGCCACGTCAAGCACGTGGCAGATCGCGGCAGCGGTGGTGTAGCTGGCGCCGGCCGGGAGATGGGCGCTGTGGCCATGGCCAGGCAGGTCGATGGCCACCAGATCCAGATGGGGCAGATGCGGTGCGAGTGGCACGAAGCTGGCGGCGTTATCCAGCCATCCGTGCAGGGCGAGCACACGCGGGCCGTCCCCGTGATTGCGCAGGCCGGCCACGCGCGCGCCGCCGACCTCGAGTTCGAACCCCTGCAGGCTCATGCCAGCGAGGCCACGGCCAGCCGTGCCAAGGCACGCGCGTGCTCGGATCCATCGTTGAGGCAGGGGATGTAACGCATCCGTGCGCCGCGTTCGGCGAGGGTTTCAGTGAATCCCATCTCGACTTCTTCCAGCGTTTCCAGGCAGTCGGTGGCAAAGCCGGGGCAGACCACGTCGATCTGCTTCACGCCGGCCTCGGCCAGCGCCCACAGGCTGGGTTCGGCATACGGCTGCAACCAGCGCTCGCGCCCGAAACGCGACTGGTAGCCGAGCTGCCACTCGCTCCGTTCCAGGCCCAGCGCATTGGCGATCGCCTGCGCACTGGCTTCGCAGCGCTGCGGGTAGGGATCACCGCCATCGGCCAGGCGCTGTGGAATGCCGTGGAAGGAGAACATCAACATCTGGCCACGGCCATGCGCCTGCCAGTAGCGCTGGATGGAGGCTGCCACGGCTGCGACCCAGTCCGGGTCGACCGAGTAGTCCTGTACCAGGCTGACCGTGATGCCCGGATTCCTGCGCTGCCAGGCATCGACACGATCCTCCACCGATGCGGTGGTGGTGGTCGAATACTGGGGATAGAGCGGCAGCACGACGATGCGCCGCACGCCTTCCGCCGCCAGCCGGTCCAGTTCCGCGGTCAATGCGGGTTCGCCATAGCGCATCGCATGGCGCACGCGCAGGGTCGGCAGCAGAGCTTGCATCGCCTGCGCCAGCCGCCGGGTATGGACCATCAGCGGCGAGCCCTCGGGCAGCCAGACCTGGGCGTACTTGGCGGCCGAGCGGCCGCTGCGCAATGGCAGGATCAGGCCGCGCAGCAGCGGCTGCCACAGCAGCGCCGGAATCGACACCACGCGCGGGTCGGACAGGAACTCAGCCAGGTAACGGCGTACGGCGGGGGCCGTCGGCGTCTCGGGCGTGCCTAGGTTGACCGCCAGCACGGCGGTATCGGGTGCGTCGAGCATGGGTCTCATTGTCGCCGATCTGCCGCTGTATCGGGATGCAGGATCTGCATCGCAGGCATAGTCATCTCCGATGCGGGACCGATGACGCTCATTGCCGATTCATCACAACACTACTAATTTCAGTCACTTGCTATATCTTCCTATGGACTGACTTCTGGAGCCTGCCATGCGTCGCCCGATCCAAGCCCTGCTGATCGCCGCCAGCCTGCTGTCCAGCCAGGCCATGGCCGGGCCGCAGGAAGACCAGCGCGCCCGCAACGCGGTGCGTGTGCTGGCTGAAATCCAGGAAATCCCTGAACAGGGGATTCCGGACAAACTGCTCGACGAAGGCCGCGCGGTCATCGTCATTCCCGACACGATCAAGGCAGGCCTGGTCATTGGTGGCCGCCGTGGCCATGGCCTGATGTCGGTCCGCATGCCGAACGGCGCTTGGTCCAACCCGGTCTTCGTCAAGCTCACCGGCGGCAGCATTGGCTTCCAGGCCGGCGTGCAGTCGTCGGACGTGGTGCTGGTGTTCCGCAACGACCGCAGCCTGGACAACCTGGTCAACGGCAAGTTCACCCTGGGCGCCGATGCCGGTGTGGCGGCCGGTCCGGTCGGCCGCAATGCGGCCGCGGCCACCGACGGCCAGCTCAAGGCCGAAATCTGGTCGTGGTCGCGTGCGCGTGGCCTGTTCGCCGGCGTCGCCCTGGACGGTGCGGTGCTGCAGATCGACGATGCCGCCAACCTTGACGCCTATGGCAGCAACACCACGCCGCGGATGATCTTCGAGGGCCGGGCAGCAGGTGCGCCGTCGATGGATGTGGTCGCCTTCCGTGATCGCCTGGAGGAGGCGACCTATGCCGCGCGCAACAACCGCGGTGGCAATGGTGGCACGGCCTCGCGCCCGGCTCCGGCGCCGACGGTCGCACCGCCGCCTGTTCAGGCAGCCCCGGCGGTCCCGGCGGAAGCCACCACCGCGCCCCTGCAGAACGTGCCGCAGAACCCGCCGCCACAGCAGCAGGGCTTCCAGCCGGTCAATGAAGGCGAAATCCGCACGGAGACGCTGGGCGGGAACTGACTTTCGTCACGCGCGCCGGCTAACGGCCGGTGCGCTATGCTCGACAGCCTGATCACTAACGTAACGAGCGTCTTTATGGGCAGTTTCAGCATCTGGCATTGGTTGGTCGTGCTGGCCATCGTCCTGCTGGTGTTCGGCACCAAGCGTCTGACCAGCGGCGCCAAGGACCTCGGTTCGGCGGTCAAGGAATTCAAGAAGGGCATGCGCGACGAGGACAAGCCGAACGCGCAGCTGGGCGATGAGACGCGCAGCCAGGACGCCTCGCGCACCGCGCAGGACGAGCACGACCGCAACGCACGCTGATCCGGAGCGGTCGCGGTGTTTGATATCGGCTTCAGCGAACTGCTGGTCATTGCGGTGGTCGCCCTGGTGGTGCTCGGTCCCGAGCGTCTGCCCAAGGCGGCCCGTTTTGCCGGCCTGTGGGTCCGTCGTGCCCGCAATCAGTGGGACTCGGTGAAACAGGAACTGGAGCGCGAACTGCAGGCCGAAGAGATCAAGCGGCAGATGCAGGACGTGCGGCAGGGCATGCAGGACACCGAGAACCAGTTGCGTGCCAGCGGCGAGGCGATCCGGCGCGAAGCCGCGCAGGCACAGCAGCAGGGTGATGCGCTGGCGCAGGAGACGCGGGCACCGGCGCCGGCGGACCTGCCGCCGCATGTCAGCCAGGCACAGCAGGCTGCACCTCCCGCGTCCATGGGCGACGGCACTGCGGCCGATGCCGGCGGGGCGTCCGCTGCATCCGCAGCGGATGTAGACGACACCCGTCCGGTGCCAGCGTCGCAGAGCGAGGAGCGCGGCCGATGAGCGAACAGGATTTCGGCGAGAGCTCGCTGGTTGAGCATCTGGTGGAGCTTCGCGGCCGCCTGGTGCGTGCGCTGCTGGGCCTGGGCGTGGTGCTGCTGGCACTGCTGCCCTTTACCCAGAAGTTGTACAACGCGCTGGCCGAACCGCTGGTCTCGCAGCTGCCGAACGGCCAGACGATGATCGCCACCAACCCGGCCGGCGCCTTCTTCGCTCCGTTGAAGCTGACCTTCTTCGTCGCGCTGTTCGTGGCGGTGCCGTGGCTGCTGTACCAGTTGTGGGCCTTCGTCGCGCCGGGACTGTATGCCCGCGAAAAACGCCTGGCGGTGCCCCTGCTGGTGTCGTCGGTGCTGCTTTTCTACACCGGTTGCGCCTTCGCGTATTTCCTGGTGTTGCCGGCGGTGTTCCACTTCCTCACCACCTTCAGCCCCGATGTGATCGCGATCACTCCGGATGCCAACGCCTACCTGGATTTCGTGCTGGCGATCTTCTTCGCCTTCGGTGGCAGCTTCGAGCTGCCGGTGGCGATGGTGATCCTGGTACTGCTGGGATGGGTGACGCCGCAGCAGTTCAAGGAGGGCCGTGGCTACGCGATCGTGGGCATCTTCGTGGTGGCGGCCGTGCTGACGCCGCCTGACGTGGTCTCGCAGCTGATGCTGGCGATCCCGATGTGCCTGCTGTACGAACTGGGCATCCATGCCGCGCGATGGCTGGTGCCGTCCTCGGTGGTGAAGAAGCCCGCCGCGTGATGCGGCAGCGCCGGGCATGGCTCGGCGCTACCGTTGGGCGTGCTCAGGCGTGGAAGACGTCGTTCGCCGGCGGCGTGGCCGGAACCGGCGGAGCGCCACGGCTGCCACGGTGCACGAACATCTGCTTCCAGGCGGCATACACCGCGCCGACGTACAGCGGCATCACCACGGTGGTCAGCAGCAGCTGTGCGATGAACACAGCCACCATCTGCCCCCCCAGCAGCATCGCGATCTGGATCACGATCACGAACAGGATGTAGCCGCAGAAGGCGGCGATCACGCCGAGCACAGCGAACACCGCCATCGCCGCGATGTTCTCGATGCAGCCCTGCAGGCTCAGGCGCAGCGCGTGCATGCCGCTCTGCTTGTCGAACACCACCAGCGCTGGCTGGGTGAACATAGCCAGGGTCAGGGCGATGGCGGTCACGAACACCAGCAGCATCCACAGTGCGATGCGCGTGGCCGGCAGCTGGGCGACCAGTTCGGCGGCGGCTTCGGGGCTGACCTGCTGGTTGCTGCGGGCGATCTCTTCCATCCGTGCCATGACGTTGCTGAAGGCGGCGAAGCCTTCGCGACCGATCATCAGGTACAGCAGCACGCCCAGCAGCAGGACCACCAGCACCTGGATCGCCAGCGGCACCAGCAGGTGGCTGACGCGGTGGTCACGGATCGGCTGCAGCAGGTGGGTGACCAGGCCGGGCCGGCCGTCGTCGATCTCGCCCATGGCGTACAGCATGCCGCCGAACATGATCGGCGAGACGGCCAGGGTCATCAGCTGCACGGCCAGGCCCAGCGCGCCGGGCACCAGGGTGGACAGCAGGGTGACCACCCAGCTGACCAGCATCCAGGTCAGGCCGATCCGCGCCAGCTGCAGCGGTGCACGCCGGTACAGGGAGAACGTATCCAGCAACCACTGGGCGCCCGCCGAGGCCGGCAGCTTGCGAATCTCTTTCATGGACATCCGGAGAGGACAGAAGGGGAGCGGGCAGTACCCGCGCCGCCGATTATCCCTGTTTTGCCGCCGGCTGGGCTGAAGACTGCCGTGCCTGGCGGACGAAACGGCGCAGCAGCTGCCGGGCCAGGGGGGCGGCGCTGACCGCGCGCTCGATGCTGCGGGCGCAGCCACCATGGCGGCCGATGCAGTCGGCCCGCGCACGCACGTAGCCGCGCATGTGGTGGGTGGCGAACTCGGGATGGAACTGCACGCCCCACGCCTGCCGGCCCCAGCGGAAGGCATGGCAGCCATCCTGCGGCGAGCGTGCCAGCACGGCGGCCCCCTCGGGGGCACGCAGTACGGTCTGCAGATGGGTCGCGTGCGCCGCGAAATGCTGCGGCAGCCCCTGGAACAGGGGGTCCTGTGCTGCCTGCGGCTGCAGCTCCAGTTCAATGGTGCCCGACTCGCGTCCGGCCGGGTTGTAGGCCACTTCGCCGCCCAGCGCATGCGCCAGCAGCTGGTGCCCGTAGCAGATGCCGAACACCGGCACGTCATCGTGGGCGGCCTGCCGCAGCCACGCCGCGCTGCGCTCGCTCCAGTCGGCGTGGTCGGTGACGAAAGCGGCCGAGCCGGTCACCATCACCCCGGCGAACGCGCGCGGGTCGGGCAGGACGCCGCCGTGTTCGACATCGACCACCACCGTCTCGTGTTCTTCCAGGCCGGCGGCGACGCGGATCCAGTGCGGGAAACGCCCATAACGACGCAGCGAGGGCACTGGACGGCCGGTTTCAAGAATCAGGAAGGGCGCTGGGTTCATCCGGGGGCGGCAGGACAGACAGGACTTCCTCGATTGTAGTCAGCCCCTGCGCCACCTTTTCAAGCCCCGCCTGGCGCAGGGTCCGCAGGCCCTCGGCACGGGCGGCACGGCTGAAACCGGCCAGATCCATGTCGGCGCGGATCTGCGCGCGAAGCCGCGAACCCAATGGCAGCAACTCATACAGGCCGATGCGGCCGAGGAAACCGGTGCGCCGGCACTCCAGGCAACCGACCGGCCGACAGGGCGTGGCGGCATCTGGATATGCGGCATGGCTATCAGCCAGTACCGCCCAATCGGCGGCACCGAGCGTATGCGGCTGCTTGCAGTGCGGGCACAGGGTGCGCACCAGGCGCTGGGCGAGGATGCCGTTGACGGTGGAGGCCAGCAGGTAATGCGGCACGCCCAGGTCGAGCAGGCGGGTGATGGCCGAGGGGGCGTCGTTGGTGTGCAGGGTGGACAGCACCAGATGGCCCGTCAGCGACGCCTGTACCGCCATCTGCGCGGTTTCCAGGTCGCGGATCTCGCCGATCATGATGATGTCCGGATCCTGCCGCAGCAGGGTGCGTACGCCGCTGGCGAAGTCCAGGTCGATGTTGGTCTGCACCTGCATCTGGTTGAACTCCGGCGCGATCATCTCGATCGGATCCTCCACCGTGCACACGTTCACGTCCGGGGTGGCCAGGCGCTTGAGCGTGGAGTAGAGGGTGGTGGTCTTGCCGGAGCCGGTCGGGCCGGTCACCAGCACGATGCCGTGCGGACGCTCGACCAGGGCGTTCCAGCCGGCAGCCTCCTGCGGGCTGAAACCCAGCTGGTCGATGCTCTTGAACGCCGCATCCGGGTCGAAGATGCGCATCACGCACTTCTCGCCGAACGCTGTGGGCATGGTCGACAGGCGCATTTCCACCTCGCGCCCACCCGGTGACCGGGTCTTGATGCGGCCATCCTGCGGCCGGCGACGCTCGGCCAGGTCCATGCGGCCCAGCACCTTGATGCGGCTGACCACGGCGGTCATCACCGCCGGAGGCACCTCGAACACCTTATGCAGCACGCCATCGATGCGGAACCGCATGCGGCCCATGTCGCGGCGCGGTTCCAGGTGGATGTCCGACGCACGCTGCTCATAGGCGTACTGCAGCAGCCAGTCGACGATGTGCACGATGTGCTGGTCGTCGGCATTGACGTCGCCGGTGCGGCCGAGCTCGACCAGCTGCTCGAAGCTGGGCAGGGCGGTGTTCACCTCGCCGCGCACGTCGCCGCGCGCGCCACGCACCGAGCGCGTGACGCCGTAGAACTCCATGGTGTAGCGGTGCAGGTCCAGCGGATTGACCACGGCCAGCTCGATGCGGCGGCGGGTCAGGTGCTGCAGGTCGCGGCGCCATTCCTGTACCAGCGGTTCGCTGGTGGCCACCAGCACGCGTTCGGCGTCCACCGCCAGTGGCAGGAAGCGATGGCGGCGCGCATAGGCGTGCGAAACCAGGGCCGTGACCGCCGCCACATCGACGCGGGTCGGGTCGATGCGCAGGTAGCGGGTGCCGGTGCGTCGCGCCAGCCACTCGGTGAGGCGTTCCAGGGTCAGTTCGCCGCCATCGCTGGCGGCAAGCTTGAGGTTGGACAGCAGTACCAGCGGATGGACTTCACTGGCGTTGCGGGCGCCCTGCGCGGAAAACCGCACGCGCTCGCGGTCCTGCCCGGCCACCAGGCCATCGGCCAGCAGTGCGGCCGAGACCTGTTCAAACAGCAGGCGGCCCCACGGCAGCGGTACCGCGCCGGGCTCGCCGGGCGTGCCCGCCGGCAGCCGATGTTCCATCTGCCTGCTCCTCCCGGGTACGGAATGCCCCGCAGGTCGGCCGTTATACTAGCGCACCCCCTTGCCGGCCAAGAATCGTCCGCATGTCCGCGACCCCGACCGTTCCGATCACCTTCCAGGGCCTGATCCAGACCCTGAACCAGTTCTGGGCCCAGCAGGGCTGCGTGCTCATCCAGCCGCTCGACCTGGAGGTGGGCGCCGGTACGTTCCACCCGGCGACCTTCCTGCGTGCGATCGGTCCGGAAGGCTGGAACGCGGCCTACGTGCAGCCCTCGCGCCGTCCCACCGACGGCCGTTACGGCGAGAACCCGAACCGCCTGCAGCGCTATTACCAGTACCAGGTGGCGATGAAGCCGGCGCCGGACAACATCCAGCAGCTGTACCTGGATTCGCTGCAGGCGCTGGGCATCGACCCGCTGGTGCACGACCTGCGCTTCGTCGAGGACAACTGGGAGTCGCCGACCCTGGGTGCCTGGGGCCTGGGCTGGGAGGTCTGGCTCAACGGCATGGAAGTGACCCAGTTCACCTACTTCCAGCAGGCCGGTGGCCTGGAGTGCCGCCCGGTGCTGGGCGAGATCACCTACGGTCTCGAGCGCCTGTGCATGTACCTGCAGAACTGCGACAACGTCTACGACCTGGTGTGGACCTACGGGCCGGACGGACAGCCGGTGACCTACGGTGACGTCTATCACCAGAACGAGGTGGAGCAGAGCACCTACAACTTCGAGCATGCCGACGTGGAAGAAATGTTCCACCGCTTCGACGCCTGCGAGCGTGAGGCGCAGAAGCTGGTCGAAGTGGGCCTGCCGCTGCCGGCCTACGAGCAGGTGATGAAGGCCAGCCACACGTTCAACCTGCTGGATGCGCGCCGCGCCATCAGCGTGACCGAACGCCAACGCTACATCCTGCGCGTGCGTGCGCTGGCCCAGGCGGTGGCCCGGGCCTATTACGAGCAGCGCGAGAAGCTGGGCTTCCCGGGCGCGAAGAAAGCCTGACGGCCGCTCTCCACCCTGCTTTTCATCACACCCCGGGGCGCCGGACGCGTTGCGCGCTGCGCCCCCCACCACAGGATCGAACCGATGAGCCAATTGTCCCCCCTGCTGATCGAACTGGGCACCGAGGAGTTGCCGGTCAAGGCGCTGCCGGGCCTGGCCCAGGCGTTTTTCGACGGTGTTGTCGAAGGCCTGCGCAAGCGCGGCATCGCCCTGGACACGGGCGATGCACGCCCGCTGTCCACCCCGCGCCGGTTGGCCGTGCTGCTGCCGGGCGTCGGCCTGGAACAGCCGGAGCAGCACAGCGAAGTGCTGGGCCCGTACCTGAACATCGCGCTGGATGCCGAAGGCCAGCCGACCAAGGCATTGCAGGGCTTCGCCGCCAAGGCCGGCATCGACTGGACCGCGCTGGAGAAGACCACCGACAACAAGGGTGAGCGTTTCGTGCATCGCGCGGTGACGCCGGGCGCGAGCACCGCCGATCTGCTGCCCGAGATCCTGCGCGAGGCCATCGCCGCCATGCCGATCCCCAAGCCGATGCGCTGGGGCGACCACCCGTGGGGCTTCGCGCGGCCGGTGCATTGGCTGGTGCTGCTGCACGGCAAGGACGTGGTCGCGGCCGAGTTGTTCGGCCTCAAGGCCGACCGCATGAGCCGTGGCCATCGCTTCCACCATGACAAGACCGTGTGGCTGACCCAGCCGCAGGACTACGTCGAATCGCTGCGCGCGGCCCATGTGCTGGTCGACCCGGCCGAGCGCCGCGCACGCATCGTCGCCGAGGTCGAAGCCGCCGCCGGCAAGGCTGGCGGCAGTGCGCGCATCACCGAGGACAACCTTGAGCAGGTGGTGAACCTGGTCGAGTGGCCCTCGGCAGTGCTGTGCAGCTTCGAGCGCGCCTTCCTGGCCGTGCCGCAGGAAGCGTTGATCGAAACGATGGAGATCAACCAGAAGTTCTTCCCGGTGCTGGATGACGCGGGCACGCTGACCGAGAAGTTCATCGGCATCGCCAACATCGAGTCGAAGGATGTGGCCGAAGTGGCCAAGGGCTACGAACGCGTGATCCGCCCGCGCTTCGCCGATGCCAAGTTCTTCTTCGATGAAGACCTGAAGCAGGGGCTGGCCGCGATGGGCGAGGGCCTGAAGACCGTGACCTACCAGGCCAAGCTGGGCAGCGTGGCGGACAAGGTCGCGCGCGTGGCGGCGCTGGCCGAAGCGGTTGCCGTGCAGGTGGGTGCCGATCCGGTGCAGGCCCGCCGCAGCGCCGAGCTGGCCAAGAACGACCTGCAGTCGCGCATGGTCAACGAGTTCCCGGAACTGCAGGGCATCGCCGGCCGCCATTACGCGGTGGCGGGCGGAGAATCGCCGGACGTGGCGCTGGCCCTCGACGAGGCGTACCAGCCGCGCTTCGGTGGCGATGACATCGCGCTGTCGCCGTTGGGCAAGGTGCTGGCCATCGCCGAGCGTGTGGACACACTGGCCGGCGGGTTCGCGGCGGGCCTGAAGCCGACCGGTAACAAGGATCCCTTCGCCCTGCGCCGCAACGCACTGGGCCTGGCCCGTACGATCATCGAGAGTGGCTTCGAGCTGGACCTGCGCGCGCTGCTGGCCAGCGCCAACCAGGGCCTGGCTGCGCGTGGCGTGCAGGCCGATGTGGGTGAGCTGTACGACTTCATCCTGGATCGCCTGAAGGGCTATTACGCCGACAAGGGCGTGCCGGCCACCCACTTCAACGCGGTCGCCGAACTGAAGCCGGCGTCGCTGTACGACTTCGATCGCCGCCTCGACGCGATCGGCACGTTTGCAGCGCTGCCCGAGGCCGAGGCCCTGGCCGCCGCGAACAAGCGCATCCGCAACATCCTCCGTAAGGCTGAAGGCGACATTCCGGGCCAGATCGACCCGTCGCTGCTGCAGGAGGAGGCCGAGCGCGCGCTGGCCGAAGCCGTCACCGCCGCCATCGACGACACGGGCGCCAGCCTGCATCAGAAGGACTACGTGGCCGTGCTGGCCCGCCTGGCCCGCCTGCGCCCGCAGGTCGATGCATTCTTCGATGGTGTGATGGTCAATGCCGAAGACCCCGCACTGCGCGGCAATCGCCTGGCGCTGCTGACCCTGCTGGGCGAGCGACTGGGCAAGGTCGCCGCGATCGAGCATCTGTCGAGCTGAGTGGTCGCGCCGGGCCACGCCCGGCGAACGCGCGGTGTGGTGCTGGAAGAAGCCGCCGGGCATGGCCCGGCGTTACCGACATCATGCGGATGATGTCGGTAACGCGTATTTTGACCGCCACTTAACAACCGATGCCTGAAGGCGTGATGCATTTCGCATCGTCACGTTGGGTCGGTATGCTGTGCCGCATGCAGCCAAAGAAATACGCCCTGCCGCTGATGGTCCTGTCGCTGGTCGCCACCCCCGTGGCCCACGCGCGCGGCACCATCGACAAGGTGGACATCAAGGGATTGGACAAGGGCGACGACGCCGCGATCATCGAGAACATCCAGGAATCGCTCACGCTGTACGACACCATCGGCAAGGAGCAGGGTGAATCGCGGCTGGAGTACCTGCTGTCACAGGCCGAGCGGCAGACCCGGCAGGCGTTGGAGCCGTTCGGGTACTACAACCCGGTGATCACGGTGGAGGCGCCGCGCCAGGACGAGCATGTGCAGGTGCTGATCCACGTCGACAAGGGCACGCCGGTGACGGTGCGGCGCGAGCACATCGACATCACCGGCCCGGCCATGTACGACCAGTACCTGCAGGATGACCTGACCGCCTTCAAGCCACGCAAGGGCCAGCGTTTCGAACATACCCAGTACGAAGCCAGCAAGATCACCATCACCCGCCGCCTGGCGGAGCGTGGCTACTTCGATGCCGATTACACCCAGCGCCAGGTACAGATCACCCGCGCCGACAACGCCGCGGACATCGACCTGACCTGGGACAGCGGCCGCCGATACAACATGGGCCCGGTCCGGTTCGAGCAGGATTACTTCGTCGACAAGCTGTTCGATCCGCTGGTGTACTGGGAACAGGGCAGCTACTACCACGAAGGCAAGCTGGACCGGCTGCGCGAGTCGCTGACCAAGCTCGACTACTTCAGCGTGATCGACATCCAGCCGCGGCCGGACCAGGCCGACGACAATGGTGAGGTTCCGGTCGACGTCAAGCTGACCCGTGCCAAGCGCACGATCTACACCGCGGGCCTGAGCTACGGCAGCGAGAGTGGTCCCGGTGTACGCGGCGGTGTCGAGCGGCGGTTCCTCAACAACCGCGGCCACAAGATGAACACCCAGCTGGACTATGCGCAGAAGCGCAAGAGCCTGGTGACCAGCTACCGGATTCCCGCGTTCGCCTGGCTTGATGGCTGGTATACCTTCGCCGCCAGCGCCTACGACGAGCAGACCGACTACATCGACCTGCGCAACTTCAAGCTGATCGCCAGCCGCAGCGGCGAGATCAACGAATACTGGACCGCGATCGCGTCGGTCAACGCGCTGCGCGAGCGCTGGCGCTATGCATCGGGTACCGAGTTCACCGACGCGGTCTACAACACCTCCACGCTGGTCTATCCGCAGCTGGTGGCCGACTACGTCAATGTCGATGACGAGATGTTCCCGCGCAAAGGCATCAGCGGCACGGCCACCGTGCGCGCGGGCGTTGAAGGCGCCGGCTCCGATACCAGCTTCGTGCAGGCCAATGCCGTGCTTCGCTGGTACGTTCCGGTGGGCGAAAGCAACCGCCTGATCCTGCGTGGCGAGGGGGGCACCACCTGGACCAGCGATCTGGTGGCGATGCCACCCAGCCTGCGCTACTTCGCTGGCGGTGACCGCAGCATCCGTGGCTATGCCTACCGCGAGGTGGGCCCGCGCACGCCCGCGCCGGACAAGTACGCGCTGGGTGCCAAGAACCTGGTGATCGGCTCGGCCGAGTACGAGCACTACTTCAACGGTGGCCCCTGGGGTGCGGCGGTATTCGTCGATACCGGCAGTGCCTTCGACAACACCATCGACCTGCATACCGGTGTGGGCTTCGGCGTGCGCTGGAAGTCGCCGGTGGGCCCGGTGCGCATCGACGTGGCCCACGGCCTGAACAACCCGGATTCGCAGTTCCAGCTGTATCTGAATATCGGAGCGGACCTGTGAGCACGCCCGCACAGACCCCGGGAACACCGCCGCCGCGCGTGCGCTTCTATCGCCGCCGCCGCTTCTGGGCATGGTCCGGCGTGGGCGTGCTGGGTCTGGTCCTGCTCGGCCTGCTGCTGCTGTACTGGCTGCTGCAGACCGTGGCCGGCCGTGACGTGCTGCTGGCGCAGGTGGTCGCGCGCCTGCCGGTGGGGGCCAGCTTCACCTGGGACAAGGTGGAAGGACCGGTGGCCGGCCCGCTGACGCTCCACAACGTCGACTTCCGCTATGACGACATCCACTTCCATGCCGAGCGCGCGTACCTGGAGCCGGACCTGCGCCCGCTGCTGGGCCGCAAACTGCTGCTCGACAGGCTGGAACTGACCAATGCCTCGCTGAACCTGGCCAAGAGCGAGGAGCCGTTCAAGCTGCCGTCGTGGCCGGACTCGCTGCCGCAGATCGAGATGCCGCTGGCCATCCAGGCCGACGCCATCGCCATCGACGGTTTCCGGGTGACCCAGGCCGGTGAACCGGTGATCGACATCAGCCGCGTGCGCGGCGGCGTGGAAATCGCCAACGGCGAATTCCAGGCGCGCGCGCTGGTCGTGGACAGCGATATGGGCAACTTCACCGCCCAGGGCCGCTACATCCCGGCCAAGGACTACGACACCGACGTGACCGTCACCGCGGTGCTGCCGGCGCCGCGTGGGCGCACGGCCGCCACGCTCGGCCTGGTTGCACGGGGCAATCTGGCGCACATGGAAGTGGCCGTGGCCGGGCGCGCGCCCAAACCGCTGCATGCGATGCTGGTGTTTGACGGGCGGACCGATCCGAGCTGGAGCGCGACCGTGCGCAGCGACGAACTGGACCCGGCTCTGCTGTCGCCAGCGCTCGCGGGTTCGGCCATCGCGCCACTCGCGCTGGATTTCAGCGCCACCGGCAAGGGCGGCAACGCCCAGCTGCGCGGCACGGTGAAGCAGGGCGAGCAGGCGCTGGAGCTGGCGCCCTCGGTCATCTCGCTGCAGGACCAGGTGCTGAAGGTCTCGCCGCTGGTGGTGAAGGGACTGGGGGGCGAGGCACGCCTGGAAGGTACCGCTGATTTCAGCCAGGAAGACCAGCAGAAACTCGATTTCTCGGTCATTGCCCATGATCTGACCTGGGTGCCGGCGGAGGATCCGAACACCGCCGGTGGTCCGCCCGTACCGGTGACACTGAAGGAAGCCCGCTTCGGCCTGGCAGGGACGCTGAAGGCATGGGCTGCGATCGGTCGTGCCGACGTGGAGCGTGAGCAGCAGAAGGCGCAGCTGCGTTTCGACGTGCGCGGCAACGACCAGGCGGCCTCGATCCGCGAGCTGCAGGCGCAGACGCCCGGCGGGCAGTTGCAGGTGGAGGGCCAGGTGGCATGGGCCCCGCAGCTGGACTGGGATGCCAAGGCCACATTGAAGGACTTCGATCCGGGCTATTTCGTGCCTGGATGGAATGGCCGGCTGTCGGGCAATTTGGCGTCCAAGGGCCGCCAGCTGCCGCCGCCGGCAAATGCCCCGCCGGGTACTGCCGGCACGCTGGAAGCCACGGTCGATCTGCCGTCGCTGAAGGGCGTGCTGCGTCAGCGCAACCTCGATGCGCAGGGCAAGTTCGCGCTGCAGGGCGAACAGGGCCAGGGCGAGCTGAAGCTGGCCGTCGGCAGCAGCCGGGTCACCGCCTCGGGCAAGGTGGGCGACCGCCTGGACATCGACGCACGTTTCGAACCGCTGCAGCTGAGCGACCTGCTGCCTGGCGCCGATGGCGGCCTGCGCGGGCAGGTACAGGTGACCGGCCCGCGTGACGCACCGGACATCACCGCCGACCTGGTCGGCAACAACCTCAACTGGGACGGCTATGGCGCCGAGAGCCTGAGCATCAAGGGGCGACTGCCGTGGCGTGGCGACAGCGGCACGCTGGCCGTGCAGGGACAGCAGGTCAACGCCGGCATGCTGCTGGAACGGTTGAACATCGATGCGCAGGGCAGCGTGTCGAACCTGCGCCTGGCGGCACAGACCCGCAACGAACTGGGCGCGATCGACCTGCAGGGCAGCCTGCGCCAGCAGGGCCAGCAATGGCGGGGCGAACTGGCTTCGCTGCGTATCGCACCGGTGAAGGGCGATGCCTGGGCGCTGCGCGCGCCGGCCGCCTTCGCCATCAACAATGGCAGCTACACGCTGGCCGAGGCCTGCCTGGCTGCCGCCAGCAGCGGGGCGCTCTGTGCGCAGGCGAACTGGCCGCGCGAGGGCCTGGTGGTGCGCGGCGATGCGTTGCCGCTGGCACTGGTGCAGCCATGGCTGCCGCCGCAGTCCGGACGTCGCATCTACCTGCGCGGCGAGCTCGGTCTGGATGCGCAGATCCGGCCGCGCGGCAATGCGTGGGAAGGACACGTCGAAGTGCGTTCGCTGGAGGGCGGGGTGCGCCTGGGCGAGAACCGCAACGTCGGTGGCGACAGCACCCGGGGCGAACTGGTGCGTTATGACCAGTTCTCGCTGAAGCTGGACATGACCCCGGCCAGCATCAAGGGCTATCTGGGCATGGGCTTCCAGGGCAACGGCTTCGTCGATGCCAGGATGCAGACCGGCTGGGAAGCCAGCGCGCCGTTGAACGGTGAGCTCTACCTCAACATGTCGCGGCTGTACTGGCTGGAGCTGTTCTCGCCGGACATCGTGCGCCCGACCGGCCTGATCGAGGGCCACGTCAGCCTGCGCGGTACCCGTGGCCAGCCATCGCTGGGCGGCGACGCGCAGCTGAGCAATTTCAAGGGCGAATTCCCCGCGCTGGGGCTGACGTTCGACCAGGGCAAGGGCAGCTTCGTCGCCCAGCCCGACGGCTCGGCCAAGATCACCGCGCAGGCCAACTCGGGCCAGGGCACGCTGTATGTCGATGGCGGCCTGTCCTGGTTCGGTGATGCGCAGCCGCTGCAGCTGAAGATCCACGGCGAGAACGTGCTGGTGTCCAATACCAGCGAACTGCGCATCGTCGCCAACCCCAATCTAGACTTCACCCTGGCCAAGGCCGCGATGGAGCTGCGTGGCACCGTGCATGTGCCGGAGGCGGACATCGATCTTGAGCGGCTGGATCGCGGGACGTCGGTTTCCGAGGACGTGGTGGTGCTGGACCCGGCCGATCCGGAGGAATCGCGCACCTCGCCGCTGGACATGGACCTGACCGTCAGCCTGGGCGACAAGGTGAAGATGACCGGCTTCGGCCTGAAGGGCGCGCTGACCGGCAAGATGCAGGTCTGGGCCAAGCCCGGTCGCGAGATGACCGCCAATGGCGGGCTGGAGGTCAGTGGCCGCTACAAGGCCTATGGCCAGGACCTGACCATCACCCGCGGCAACCTCAACTGGAACTACAACGCCGTATCCGACCCGCGCATCAACATCCGTGCCGAGCGCCGGATCGGTGATGTCACCGCTGGCATCGACGTGACCGGCCGTGCACAGCAGCCGCGTGCGGACGTGTGGTCCGACCCGGCGATGTCGCAGTCCGAAGCGCTGGCCTATCTGGTGCTGGGCCGCAGCCTCACCGGTGCCAGCAGCGACCAGGCCCAGCAGGTCAATGCAGCCTCGGCCGCACTGTCGGCCGGCAGCGGCCTGCTGGCGTCGCAGCTGGGGGCCAAGCTGGGCCTGGACGATGCGGGCGTGAGCCAGTCGCGCGCGCTGGGCGGATCGGTGATCGGCGTGGGCAAGTACATCTCGCCCAAGCTGTATGTGGGCTATGGCGTATCGCTGGTCGGCGCCGGTTCGGTGATCACCCTGAAGTATCTGCTGCGCCGCGGTTTCGACGTGGAAGTGGAGTCGAGCACGGTGGAAAACCGCGGCTCGATCAACTGGCGGCGGGAGAAGTAACCCGCCGCCATCGACCGGTAGCGCCGGGCCGCGCCCGGCCCCCAACCATCGGCCGTTGCCCCTGCCGGCCCCAGCGGCTATGGTCCCGGGCTGTTCTGTCGTACCGGATCGCCTCATGTCGCCACGCAAAACCCTTCCTGCCGCCCTGGCCCTGGGCCTCACCCTCGCTGCGGGCGCCCATGCCGATGAAGGCATGTGGATGCCGACCCAGCTGCCGGAGCTGGCCAAGCCGCTGCGCGCAGCGGGCTTCATGGGCGATCCGGCTGACCTGGCCAACGTCACCGCACCACCGCTGAGCGCTGTGGTGCGGGCCGGCGGCGGCACCGGTTCGTTCGTTTCCGCCGACGGACTGCTGTTGACCAACCACCATGTGGCGATGGGCGTGATCCAGTACAACAGTTCGCCCGAGCACAACCTGATCGACAACGGCTTCATCGCTCAGGGGCGCGCCGACGAGCGGCCGGCCAATCCGGACTTCCGTGTGCTGGTCACCGTCGGCTTCGACAAGGTGACCGATCAGGTGCTGGCCAATGCCCGTGGCAAGACCGGCCGTGCGTACTTCGATGCGGTCGATGCGGCCAGCAAGCGGATCGTGGCGGAGTGCGAGAAGAACGGCAGCGTGCGCTGCTCGGTGGCCAACATGTACTACGGCACCGATTTCTATCGCATTGCCCAGCTGGAACTGAGCGATGTGCGCCTGGTCTACGCGCCGCCGCGTGCGATCGGCAACTATGGCGACGAGATCGACAATTTCATGTGGCCGCGCCATACCGGCGATTTCACTCTGCTGCGTGCCTATGTCGGCAAGGATGGCAAGCCGGCCGCGTACAGCAAGGACAACGTGCCGTATCAGCCACCGGCGCACCTGAAGATGTCCGTTGAAGGTCCGAAGGAGGGCGATTACGCGATGCTGGCCGGTTACCCGGGCATCACCTACCGCCACCGCACCGCGGCCGAGTTCGCCAGCCAGGTCGATGCGGTGTTGCCGCGCCGGGTGTCGGTGTTCCAGCAGATGATCGACACCATCGAGGTGGCAACTGCCAAGGACGCGCAGGCGCGTACCCGTTACGCTTCGCAGCTGCAGTCGCTGAAGAACAACCGCAAGCGCGCCGCCGGTGAGCTGGAAGGCCTGCTGCGCAGCGATGCCAAGGCGCAGCGCGCTGCCGACGAGTCGGCCATGCTGGCGGCCACCGACCGCCGGTACCGGAGTGACATCCAGGCGTTGCTGGCCAATCTCTCGCAGGGTGCGGCGGTGGGTGAGCGCGACCTGCTGCTGGAGCAGATGGCCAACCAGAGCCAGCTGCTGCGCTCGGCGCTGCTGCTGGAACGCCTGCGCATCGAGTCGGCCAAGCCGGATGCACAGCGCGAAAGCGGTTACCAGCAGCGCGACCAGGCGATGATCGAGGGCGTACTCAAGCAGGTGCAGCGTCGGTATGCAGCGGAGGTCGAAAAGGCGCTGCTGACCACCCTGCTTACGCGATACCAGCAGTTGCCGGACGCGCAGCGCGTGGCCGAGTTCGATGCCGCCTTCGGCCGCACCCCGGCGCAGCTGGCGCAGGCGCTGGACACGCTTTACGCCAGCACCCGGCTGGGCGACGAGGCGCAGCGTCTCTCGCGCTTCGCCGCTGCGCGCGATGGCAAGGCCCTGGCACCCGATCCGCTGATCGCAGTGGCCGCGCCGCTGGTGGCGGCGCAGCTGCGCATCGAGAACGAGAGCAAGACCCGCGAAGGCGAGCAGCTGCGCCTGCGCCCGGCCTACATGCAGGCGCTGTTCGCCTGGCGTGCCAAGCAGGGCCGCGCGGTGTACCCGGATGCCAACCGTACCCTGCGCATCAGCTACGGCAAGGTCGAGGCACTGCACCCGCGTGACGGCGTGACCTACTCGCCGGTGACCACGGTGGCCGGTATCGTCGAGAAGAACACCAACGCCTATCCCTTCGATGCGCCGGCTCCGCTGCTGGCCGCCATCGCCAAGGGTGATTTCGGCAGCACGGCCGATCCGGCCCTGAAGACACAGACCGTCAACTTCCTGACCAACCTCGATACCACCGGCGGCAACTCGGGATCGCCCGTGCTCAATGCCAAGGGTGAACTGATTGGCCTGAACTTCGACAGCAACTGGGAATCGGTCAGTGCCAGCTGGTGGTTCGATCCGCGCTACAAGCGCGCCGTGCACGTGGACATGCGCTATCTGCGCTGGCTGCTGGCCAAGGTCTACCCGGCGCCGGAACTGTTGAAGGAAATGGGCGTTCCGGCCCAGTAAGACGCCGGCCACGACCCCGGTCGTGGCCCGCACCGCGTAGGCCCCCCACGCCGGTGGGGGGGTGTTGCCCCCAACGAGCCCGTACGTCTGGCCGCCTCTGGCCTACACTGCGGGTTCCTCTGACGGAAACGCGCGCGTGGTCTCCAGCTGGATCCTGCTGCTGGTCTCGGTTGCCTATGCCGCACTGCTGTTCGGCGTGGCATGGTGGGGCGACCGTCGGCCGATGTACCCGGACCGGCCCTGGCTGCGGCCGGTGGTCTACAGCCTGGCGCTGGCCGTGTACTGCTCGTCCTGGACCTTCTATGGCGCGGTGGGCACCGCCGTGCGCAACGGTATCGGCTACCTGCCGATCTACATCGGGCCGCTGCTGCTGCTGCTGTTCGGCTGGCGCATCATCGAGCGCCTGGCCCTGATCGCCCGCAGCCAGAACGTGGTGTCCATCGCCGATTTCATCTCCTCGCGCTTCGGCCGCTCGCGGCGCCTGGCCGCGCTGGTGGCGATCATCGCCCTGATCGGCATCGTTCCCTACCTGGCCCTGCAGTACAAAGCGGTGGCGATGAGCCTGCAGGTGCTGACCGGCAACACCGGCCCGACCGGCTTCTTCAGCGATCCCGCACTGTATGTCGCCCTGCTGATGGCCCTGTTCGCCACGCTGTTCGGCACGCGCCAGGTGGATGCCACCGAGCATCACCACGGCATGATGCTGGCGATCGCGCTGGAATCGGTGATCAAGCTGCTGGCGATGCTCGCCGTTGGCGTATTCGCCTATGTGTGGCTGACCGACCGCACCGATGCGGTGGTCGAGTCGGTGCATACGCTGTTCACCGGATTGCCGCCGGTGGGATTCATTTCGCAGACCCTGCTCAGTTTCCTCGCCATCGTCTGCCTGCCGCGCCAGTTCCATGTCGCGGTGGTCGAATGTGGCGATGTACGCGACGTGCGCCGCGCACGCTGGATGTTCGGTGGTTACCTGGTGCTGATCTCGGCGATGGTGCTGCCCATCGCCACCGCGGGCGTCACGTTGTTCGGCACCGGCGGCAGCGTCGCCGACGATGCGATGGTGCTGGCGCTGCCGCTGGCCGAAGGCCGCAACGCACTGGCGCTGGTCGCCTATGTGGGTGGCTTCTCTGCGGCCACCGGCATGGTCATCGTCTCATCCATCGCGCTGGCCACCATGGTCAGCAATGATCTGGTGATGCCGGTGCTGCTGCGCCGCAGTGGCGATCACCAGGAAGCAGCCGACGTGGCCTCGCGCGTGCTGTGGATCCGCCGCCTGGCGATCCTGCTGCTCGCGTTGATGGCGTACAGCTACTACCGCAGCAGCAGCAACGACAGCACCCTGGCGTCCTACGGCCTGATGGCGTTCGCCGCGGTAGCGCAGTTCGCACCGGGCCTGATCGGCGGCCTGTACTGGCGTGGCGCCAGCCGCCGCGGCGTGGAAACCGGCATGCTGCTCGGCTTCGCCACCTGGCTCTATACCCTGTTGCTGCCGGCGATGACCATGGCGGGATGGGTCGACGCCGGCTGGGTCCAGCAGGGTCCGTTCGGCATCGAATGGCTGCGCCCGCAGCAGCTGTTCGGCATGACCGGCTGGGATCCGCTGACCCACGGCACCTTCTGGTCGCTGCTGGTCAATGCGGCAACGATGATGCTGGTGTCTGCACGCTGGCGGCCGGGGGTGGACGAGCGACTGCGTGCTGCGCCCTTCCTCGATCCGTACGCCGAGCGCCCCTCGGTAGCCGGCGGCTGGCCGGGCCACGTGCACGTGGGCGACCTGCTGGCGCTGGCCTCGCGCGTGGTGGGCGAGCGCCATGCGCGGCGTTCGTTCTTCGAGCAGGCGCAGTCGCTGGGCCGCGAACTGCAGTCTTCTGCGCCGGCCGACCGGCCCTGGGTGCAGTTCACCGAGCGCCTGCTGGCCGCGTCGATCGGTGCCGCCTCCGCGCGCCTGCTCCTGACCAGCCTGCTGCGCGGCTCCGGCATGGACCTGGGTGAGGTGGTGGCGGTGCTGGACGAAGCCGGACAGGAACTGCGCTTCAACCGCGAGATCCTGTCCACCACGCTGGAGAACATCAGTGCAGGTGTCAGCGTGGTCGATCCGGACATGCGCCTGACGGCGTGGAACCGCCGCTACCAGGACATGTTCGGCTACCCCGACGGCATGCTGTACGTGGGCCGCCCGGTGGCCGACCTGATCCGCTACAACGCCGAACGGGGCGAGCTGGGCGAGGGCGACATCGAGGTGCAGATCAACCGCCGCATCGGCTACATGCGCGCCGGTTCACCGCACGTGTTCGAGCGCACGCGCAGCGACGGCAAGGTGATCGAGATGCGTGGCCAGGCCTTGCCTGGCGGCGGCTATGTGACCAGCTACAACGACATCACCGATTACAAGCACGCCGAGAAGGCGCTGCTGGAAGCCAACGAAACGCTGGAACAGCGCGTCGCCGAGCGCTCCCACGAAGCTGAAGCCGCCCAGCAGTCGAAGACCCGCTTCCTGGCCGCGATCAGCCATGACGTGCTGCAGCCGCTCAATGCCGCGCGCCTGTTCGCTTCGGCGCTGCGTGACAGCGTTCATGTGAGCGACGAGCAGAAGCATCTGGCCGAGCGCGTGGATGCCTCGCTTCGCGCGGCCGAGGAGCTGCTGGATGGCCTGCTGGACGTATCGCGGCTGGATGCAGGTGGGTTGCATCCGGTCATCGGCGAGTTCGACGTCAGCGCGCTGATGCGCGAGCTGGCCGCACAGTACACGCCGGTTGCCGCCGGCCGTGGCCTGCGCCTGGATCTGTTCGCGCGCCCGGCATGGGTGCGCAGCGACCGGCGCCTGCTGCGGCGTGTGCTGCAGAACTTCCTGGCCAACGCGCTGCGCTATACACGGCAGGGCCGCATCGTGCTGGCCGTGCGCCACCGGGGCGAGGAAGTGGAACTGCAGGTGTGGGATACCGGCCCCGGCATCCCGGAGCATCACATGCGGCAGATCTTCGATGAGTTCCATCGCTACCAGCAGCCCTTCGACTGGGGCGAGCAGGGCCTGGGCCTGGGCCTGTCGATCTGCCAGCGCATCTCGCGCCTGCTGGACCATCGGCTCAACGCACGCAGCCGCGTCGGCAGCGGGTCGATGTTCTCGATCATCCTCCCGCGCGTGGCGCCTCTGCCGGGCTACACCGAGCCTGCCACGGCGGTCCAGGTGGCCGCCACGCCGGTGCGCAGCGATTCGCTGGCCGGCCTGCGCGTGCTGTGCGTGGACAATGACGAGGAAATCCTCGACGGCATGCGTGCGCTGCTGGGTCGCTGGCAGGTACAGGTGATCACCGCCGCCACCGTCGACCAGGCGCTGGAGAAGATCGCCGAGCGCCCGCAGGTGATGCTGGTGGATTACCACCTGCACGACCGCATGGATGGCCTGGATGCGCTGGTGGCACTGCGCGAGGCAGCGGGCTATCCGCTGCCCGGCGCCCTGCTCACTGCCGATGGTCGCGATGAGTTGAAGCGGATGGCGCGCGAGCGGGGTTATCGGGTGCTGACCAAGCCGATCAAGCCGGCCTCGCTGCGCGCCTTCCTCGGCGCGCTGCGCGACGCCGGCAGCAACGAAGCCTGATGGGCAACTCTAGAGCCGAGCCTATGCTCGGCTCCTGCGCGCGGCATGGTGTTCCGTGGCCCGGACGAACAGCAGCCGAGCACTGGCTCGGCTCTACAAGAATCCACTTGCGCGGCCCCTCTGTAGAGCCGAGCCCATGCTCGGCTCCGCGCGCAGCCCGGCGCTGATATAGCCATCGCTATACAAACCAGCCCTGCCTGCGCGTTTCACCAGAAATGTGCCAGGCGCGAATCGCGATGCTAAGCTTCGCGTCCCCTTGGGGAGTAGCCGGATTCCTACGCAGGAATCGTCCACGTCAACATACTCGGCCAGTGCGCCGTGGCGTGGACAACCATGATGGTTGGCGAGACCAGCGGCCCGCGCGCGCAACGTCAGGTTGGGCGCGAGCGCAGGCCGTGCGTCCGTCCAAGCCCGACCTCAGCAAGCACACATGTCCCCCATTTCGATCCTCCTGATCGGCTTTGCCATGTCCACCGATGCCTTCGCCGCGGCGATCGGCAAGGGCGCGGCGATGCGCAAGCCGGTGTTCCGCGATGCACTGCGTGCCGGCATCATCTTCGGCGTCATCGAGGCGATCACGCCCATCATCGGCTGGTTGCTCGGCCGCGCCGCCCTGCAGTACGTCGAAGCCTTCGATCATTGGATCGCCTTCGGCCTGCTTGGCGCTCTGGGCATCCACATGATCTACAACGGCCTGCGTCCGGATGAGGGTGAAGAGGATGAAGACCCCTCGCAGCACCACGGCTTCTGGAAGCTGGCGCTGACGGGATTCGCCACCAGCATCGATGCGATGGCGGTGGGTATCGGCCTGGCGTTCATGGATGTCCATATCGGCGTGATGGCGGCGGTCATCGGCCTGTGCACGCTCACAATGGTCACCGTCGGCATCATGCTCGGCCGCGTGCTGGGCAGCATGGTTGGCAAGCGTGCCGAGATCATTGGCGGCGCGATCCTGGTGATCATCGGCGCGACGATCCTGTACGAACACCTGCGCGGCGTGGGCTGAGCAGGGGCTACCTGTAGAGCCGAGCCCATGCTCGGCTGGCGTATGAAGCAGCCGAGCATGGGCTCGGCTCTACGTCAGGGTGTTGGCTGACAGGCATTGCGGTGTTGCACTGATGGAGAGGCTGTCATGCGTGCCATAGCCTCTTCGCATGGCCAGTCCCGCACTTCGTTATGGTCGTTGGTCGCATACCGGCAATGTCTATGCGCTTACCACGGTAACGCACGCGCGTCGTCCCTGGTTCATAGACAAGGCCAACGTTGAGCTGCTGATCGAAGCCCTGCGCACGGTAGAGCGGACCGGTCGTACCTTCTCCCTGGGCTGGGTGATCATGCCCGACCACCTGCATTGGTTGATGGAGTTGCGTACCGGCACGCTGGCCGGCTGCATGCAGATCCTGAAGTCCAGGAGTGGAAGATCCATCGCCACGCGCGTTGATGCGAATGTGCCGATCTGGCAGCCGGGGTACTACGACCATGCGTTGCGCAGTGATGAATGCCTGCACACGCAGGCGAGATACATTGCGGCCAATCCCGTGCGTGCAGGGTTGGCTACCCGTATCGCGGAGTACCCCTATGCCTGGAGTCGATGGCCGCTTGAGGCATGATTGGCATTGAGGCGAAGAGCAGCCGAGCACGGGCTCGGCTCTACGAGGGCATCACAAGACCCCGTGCACGGCTCCGCAGCCCGGCACGATCAGTCTTCTTCCGGCGGCAGCACGATCGCGTCGTCGTCGATGGCCAGCTTGCCGGCCATCAGCACCGCCTGGGTGCGGTTGGTCACGCCCAGCTTGCGCAGGATCGCGGTCACATGTGCCTTGATCGTCGCTTCGGAGACGTTGAGGTCGTAGGCGATCTGCTTGTTCAGACGGCCGGCGCCCAGCATCTGCAGCACGCGGAACTGCTGCGGCGTCAGCTCGCGCAGGCGCTGGCCGACCTCGCGTTCCTCGCGCTCGGTGGGTGGCACGTTGTGTGCCTCCGGCGGGGCCCACGTCTCGCCGTCGAGGATGGTGCCCAGCGCATGACCGATGGTGTCCGAGTCGGCGGACTTGGGAATGAAGCCCAGCGCACCGTGATCGAGCGCACGGCGCATCACCGTGGGCTCCTCCCGCGCGGAGACGACCACCACCGGCAGGTGAGGATGCAGCGAGCGCATGTGCACCAGTGCGTTGAAACCCTGTGCACCCGGCATGTTGAGGTCCATCAGGACCAGGTCGGCATCGTTGTGCTGGTCGGCCAGCGCATACAGCGCTTCCACGCTGTCAGCCTCGAACAGCTGCACGCCGGGGATGACCCGCTGTACGGCCCCACGCAGGGCTTCGCGGAACAGCGGGTGGTCATCTGCAATCAGGAGGGTGGTCATGGTCGGGGGGAACCGTGGGGAAACTGTTCGGGGGCCAGGCCCCTGGGGTCAGAGCCCTTTCCCTGCGGAAAGGGGTCCGACCCCGGGTCGTACGTCAGCGTACCTTGCGTTCGTCCACCAGTGACGCCACCACCGACGGATCGGCCAGGGTCGAGGTGTCGCCGAGCTGGTCCGGCGCGTTTTCAGCAATCTTGCGCAGGATGCGGCGCATGATCTTGCCCGAGCGGGTCTTGGGCAGGCCCGGTGCCCACTGCAGGTGGTCCGGGGTGGCGATCGGCCCGATTTCCTTGCGCACCCATGCGATCAGCTCCTTGTGCAGCTCTTCGCTCGGCGCTTCCTCGGCCACCAGGGTGACGTAGGCATAGATGCCTTGGCCCTTGACGTCGTGCGGGAAGCCGACGACGGCGGCTTCTGCCACCTTCGGGTGCGAGACCAGCGCGCTTTCGACCTCGGCGGTGCCGATGCGGTGGCCGGACACGTTGATCACATCGTCCACGCGGCCGGTGATCCAGTAGTAGCCGTCTTCGTCGCGGCGGCAACCGTCGCCGGTGAAGTAGCTGCCCGGATACGTGCGGAAATAGGTGTCGATGAAGCGCTGGTGGTCGCCGTACACCGTGCGCATCTGGCCCGGCCAGGAATCACGGATGATCAGATTGCCTTCGGTCGGGCCGTCCTGGATCTCGCCATCGGCATTCACCAGCGCCGGCTGTACGCCGAAGAAGGGCAGGGTGGCCGACCCCGGCTTGAGGTCCATCGCACCGGCCAGCGGCGAAATCAGGATGCCGCCGGTCTCGGTCTGCCACCAGGTATCGACGATCGGGCAGCGGCTGTCGCCGACCACCTCGTAGTACCAGCGCCAGGCCTCGGGATTGATCGGCTCGCCGACGCTGCCGAGCAGGCGCAGCGAGGCGCGCGAGGTCTTCTTCACCGGCTCCTCGCCTTCGCGCATCAGTGCACGGATGGCGGTCGGGGCGGTGTAGAAGATCGACACCTTGTGCTTGTCGATGACGTTCCAGAAACGCGAGGTGTCCGGGTAGTTCGGCACGCCCTCGAACATCAGCGAGGTCGCGCCGTTGGCCAGCGGGCCGTACACGATGTAGCTGTGGCCGGTGACCCAGCCGACGTCGGCGGTGCACCAGTAGATGTCGTCCTCGCGCAGGTCGAACACCGCTTCGTGGGTGTATGCCGCGTACAGCAGATAACCGCCGGTGGTGTGGAGCACGCCCTTCGGCTTGCCGGTGGAACCGGACGTGTAGAGGATGAACAGCGGATCCTCGGCGTTCATGCGCTCCGGCTCGCAGGTGGAGGGCTGGCTGTCCACGACGTCATGGAACCAGCGGTCGCGCGGGGCCTGCATGTCCACCGCGCCGCCGGTGTGGCGCACCACCAGCACGGTCTCCACGGTGTTGGTGCCCGGCAGTTTCAGCGCTGCATCGACGTTGGCCTTCAGCGGAACCTTGCGGCCACCGCGCAGGCCCTCGTCGGCGGTGATGATGAGCTTGCTCTGGCAGTCGCTGACACGATCGGCGATCGAGTTCGGCGCGAAGCCACCGAACACCACCGAGTGGATCGCACCGATGCGCGCGCAGGCCAGCATGGCCACGGCAGCATCGACGATCATCGGCAGGTAGATGGTGACCCGGTCACCCTTGCCGACGCCCAGGTTGCGCAGCGCATTGCCGAGCCGGCAGGTGCGCTCGTACAGCTCGCGATAGGTCACGTGCTGGGCCGGTGCGTCCGGGCTGTCCGGCTCGAACAGCAGGGCGGTCTTGTCGCCACGGCTGTCCAGCTGGCGGTCAAGGCAGTTGACGCTGGCGTTGAGCTCGCCGTCCTCGAACCACTTGATGTGGAAGTCGGCCAGGTCGTAGCTGACGTTCTTGATCTTCGTCGGCGTGCGCATCCATTGCAGGCGCTCGGCGGCCTTGCCCCAGAAACCCTCCGGGTCGGTCACAGAAGCCTGGTACTGCTGTTGGTAGGACGTCTTGTCGATGCGTGCCTTGGCGGCGAACTGCGGATCGACGGGGTAGATATCAGCCATGGCACCCTCACTTGCACGTTGACTTTGTATGTGCGGTCGCAGCATCGCAACGACCGATCCCCCTCAGTTTGCCCCATCCACCCCCGGCCGCGTCACCACTGTGCTTAGACCATGGTCGAAAGTGAGCGCCCTGCGGGCCCGGCTTCGACCAATGGCGAATAGCCGGTGCGCGCATGTGCCCCGCAGTCTCGGCTCGACCGTGCCCCACGCGCGGCATCACCTTGCCACTTGGGAGAGAGGGCAACATGAGCCACCGTACGTTGAAAGCCGTGCGCACACCTTTGGCGGCCTGCCTGCTGGTCGCCCTGGTCGCACCGGGCATGGCGTTCGCAGAGACCGCCAAAGAGAAAGCACTCGAATCACGCATCGCCGAACTGGAGCGCCAGGTCCAGCTGCTGCTGTCTTCGCAGCAACAGCAGCAGACCCAGATCGCCCAGACCCAGCAGGCGGTGACCGAAGTCCGCACCGTGCAGTCCGAGCAGAAGCCGGCGGTGCCGGCCGGCAAGCAGCCGATCCAGGTCACCACCATCACTCCCGGTGCCGCACCGGGTACCACGGTCAAGATCGGTGGCTTCATCAAGGCTGACTTCCTGGCGACCCAGACCAGCGACGGCCAGCTGGCCGACGATGCCACCGGCCGTTCGCTGTATCTGCCAGGCCAGACCCCGGTGGAAGGTGCCGGCGGAAACGGCAGGCGTTCGGGCACCGACTACAACGCCCACGCAAAGTTCTCGCGCTTCAACCTGGGCATCGACAACGTGAGCGAGTCCGGCAACAAGGCCGGCGCGTTCTTCGAGATGGACTTCTTCGGCAACTCGCTCGGCAACCAGACCGCCACCAACACCTACGGTGTCACCCTGCGCCATGCCTACATGTACTGGAACAACTGGCTCGCCGGCCAGACCTGGTCCAACTTCATGGACGCGGCCGCATTGCCGGAAGCGGTCGACTTCGTCGGCCCGACCGACGGTGTGATCTTCGTACGCCAGGCACAGGTGCGTTACACCAGCGGCGGCTTCAGCGTTGCCCTGGAAAACCCGGAAACCACCACGCTTACCGGTACCCGCAATCCGGTCACGGGTGCCTGGACCAACGCCAGCGCCAACTCCGATCGCGGCAGCCTGCCGGATCTGACGATGCGTTACGGCTGGAAGGGCGACTGGGGCACCTTCGGCGTCGGCGGCATCGTCCGCCAGCTGAAGGTCGACAACCAGACCACCGGCGCCAAGGCCGACAAGGTTGCCGGCGGCCTGACCCTGGGCGGCAAGTGGGTGATGGGCGACAGTGATTCGCTGCATTACCAGTTCACCGGAGGCGAGGGCATCGCGCGTTACATCGGCCTGGGCATCACCGCCGACTCGGCCTATGACATCGCCCGCGACGAGCTCAATCCGACCGGCGTTCTGGCCGGCTACGTGGGCTGGCGCCATGCGTTCTCGCCGAAGCTGCGCACCAACCTGATCTATGCGCGCAGCGACTACGACAACGACAGCGTGCTGGGCCCGCTGGTCACCAAGAGCGTGCAGAGCATCCGCGGCAACATCTTCTACTCACCGCTGCCCAAGGTCGATGTCGGCGCCGAGCTGATGTATGGCCGCCGCGAGATCGAGAACGGCAACAAGGGTGACATCACCCGGCTGCAGTTCACCACGAAGTACAGCTTCTGACGGCGCGCCGACCCAGGTCGGCCGCTACCGATACTGAGTGCCGACCCACCGTCGGCACCTACCAACAACGATTGCTTCGGAGGGGAAGCGTCTCATGTCCAGCACACCCAGCACCGCGCACAATCCCGCGGGCACCCTAACCAAGGGCCACAAGAAAGTCATCTTCGCTTCGAGCCTGGGTACGGTCTTCGAGTGGTATGACTTCTTCCTGTACGGCTCGCTCGCCGCCATCATCGCCAAGCAGTTCTTCAGCGGTGTCAATGAAACCACGGGCATGATCTTCGCCCTGCTGGCGTTCGCCGCCGGCTTCTTCGTGCGACCGTTCGGCGCGGCCTTCTTCGGCAGCCTCGGCGACCGCATCGGCCGCAAGTACACCTTCCTGGTCACCATCCTGATCATGGGCATCTCGACCTTCCTGGTCGGTGTGCTGCCCAACTACGCGTCGATCGGCTTTGCCGCGCCGGTGATCCTGATCATCCTGCGTCTGGCCCAGGGCCTGGCGATGGGTGGCGAATACGGCGGCGCGGCGACCTACGTGGCCGAGCATGCCCCGGACGACAAGCGTGGCCTGTACACCAGCTTCATCCAGTGCACCGCCACGCTGGGCCTGTTCATGTCGCTGCTGATCATCCTGGCCTGCCGCTACTTCCTGGGCAATGAAGCATTTGAAGCCTGGGGCTGGCGCATTCCGTTCCTGGTGTCCATCGTGCTGCTGGGCATCTCGGTGTGGATCCGCCTGCAGCTGAGTGAGTCGCCGCTGTTCCAGCAGATGAAGTCGGAAGGCAAGGGCTCCAAGACGCCGTTCCGTGACAGCCTGAAGGGCGGCAACCTGAAGCTGATGCTGCTGGTCCTGCTCGGCGCAGCGGCCGGCCAGGCCGTGGTCTGGTACGGCGGCCAGTTCTATGCGCTGTTCTTCCTCAGCAGCATGCTGAAGGTCGACGCCACCACCTCCTACCTGCTGATCGCAGCCGCACTGGCGCTGGGTGTGCCGTTCTTCATCTTCTTCGGCTGGCTGTCCGACCGTATCGGCCGCAAGAAGATCATCCTCGCCGGCTGCCTGCTGGCTGCCGTGACTTACATCCCGATCTTCAAGGGCCTGACCCACTTCGCCAACCCGGCCATCGAAGAGGCCCGCAGCAGCTCGCCGGCCCTGGTCGTGGCCGATCCGTCCACCTGCTCGTTCCAGTTCGATCCGGTCGGCCTACGCAAGTTCACCAGCTCCTGTGACGTGGCCACCGCCGCGTTGACCAAGGCGGGCGTGCCGTACGACGTGCAGCCGGCAGCGGCGGGTTCGCTGGCGATCGTCAATGTCGGCAGCGCCAGCGTCACCTCGTATGAAGCGGCGGGACTGAGCAAGGACGAAGGCAAGGCCAAGGCCGACGCGTTCGGTGCCGAACTGAAGACCGCCCTGACCACCGCCGGCTACCCGGCCAAGGCGGACAGCGCGCGCATCAACATTGCGGGCACGATCTTCATGCTGTGGCTGCTGGTGCTGTACGTGACCATGGTCTACGGCCCGATCGCCGCCTACCTGGTCGAGCTGTTCCCGACCCGCATCCGCTACACCTCGATGTCGCTGCCGTATCACATCGGCAACGGCTGGTTCGGTGGCTTCTTGCCGGCGATCTCCTTCGCGCTGGTGGCCGGTACCGGCAACCTGTACTACGGCCTGTGGTATCCGATCGCGATCGCGCTGATGTCGGTGGTGATCGGTGGCCTGTTCCTGCGTGAAACCAAGGACGTGGATATCACCAAGTAGGAATGATGTTCACCGGATGAAGGAGAGGCCGTGGTGCAGACCACGGCCTTTTCGTTGCCCTGTAGCGCCGAGCCATGCTCGGCGACCGCGCAGCGCGCGGCACAAAACTCCGCAGACGCGAAAAGACAGCGTTCAATGCCGTAATCGTGGTTGAAAAGCATCCGAAGCCACCCGCTATCTCGCGCCCAGGGTCAGATCCCTTTCGCGCGCGAAAGGGATCTGACCCCGTCGGACAGTGCCGCACCCCGTATAGTCGGCCCATGACGACCACCGCCCCAGCCGACCTCCCCGACCTCCTGCACACCCTGCGCAGCGCCTGGCAGTCGCAGCGCCCGTCGCTGGATCAGCGCGAAGCCGACCTGCGCCGCCTGCGCGAGGCGCTGAAGCCGCGTCTGGATGAAATGGCCCAGGCCATCGCCGAGGACTTCGGCCATCGCGCCCACGTTGAATCGAAACTGGCCGATGGCATGAGCGTGCTGTCGGCCATCGACCACCTGCGGCGCCACCTGCGGCGCTGGTCGAAGCCGCAGCGGGCATCGGCGGGATGGAAGTTGTGGCCGGCGCGCGCGCAGCTGCGGCCGACCCCGTTGGGCGTGGTCGGGGTGATCTCGCCGTGGAACTACCCGGTCACGCTGGCATTGGTGCCACTGGCCACCGCCATCGCTGCCGGCAACCATGTGTTGCTGAAGCCGTCTGAGCTTACGCCGCGCACCAGCGCGTTCCTGGCCGATCTGCTGGCCAGTGTGTTCCCGCCCGATCGGGTGGCGGTGGTGCAGGGTGGTGCGGACGTGGCGGCGGCGGTGTCGTCGCTGCCGTTGGACCATCTGCTGTTCACCGGTTCCACCGCCGTGGGCCGCAAGGTGATGGCGGCTGCGGCCGAACATCTGGTGCCGGTCACGCTGGAACTGGGCGGCAAGTCGCCGGCCATCGTCTGCCGTGATTTCCCGCTGGACAAAGCCGCCGCACGGCTGGCCACCGGCAAGTGGTTCAACGCGGGCCAGACCTGCATCGCGCCGGATTACGTGCTGATCGATAGCGCGCGTCAGCGCGAGTTCGTGCAGGCGCTGCAGCAGCAGGTACGCGAGCGCTATGGTGACTTCAGCGAGGCCGGCGACTACACGCGCATCATCAACGAAGGCCAGTACCAGCGCCTGCAGGGCTATCTGGCACAGGCGCGGCAACGCGGGGTGCCGGTGATTCCGCTGGCGCACGTGGATGAGGCTCGCGCCGACCGCGAGCGCCTGCTGGTGCCGACCGTGGTGCTGGACCCGCCGGACGATCTGGACCTGATGCGCGAGGAGATCTTCGGGCCGATCCTGCCGGTGCGCGCCTACCCGGATCTGGATGCGGCGCTGGTCGACGTTCTCTCCCGCGACCGGCCGCTGGCGCTGTATCCCTTCAGCCACGACCGCGCCACCGTGGAGCGCATTCTCGCCAACGTGGTGGCCGGGGGAGTGACGGTCAACGACACGCTGCTGCACTTCGCCGCCGATGGCCTGCCGTTCGGCGGGGTGGGCGCCAGCGGCATGGGCGCGTACCACGGCCGCGCCGGGTTCGATGCGATGAGCAAGCGGTTGCCGGTGCTGTGGCAGTCGCGCTGGGCGGCCAGCGACAGGCTGCGGCCGCCGTATTCGAAGATTGCGGGGATGTTGAAGCTGCTGCTGCGGTGAAGCCACGCATGGCCTGGCTCTACTGGTAGGTGCCAACCAAGGTTGGCGCCTACCAAAGCAGGCCCGGGTAGAATGCCCCCATGAAGATCGCCTCGTGGAACGTCAATTCGCTCAACGTCCGCCTGCCGCACCTGGAGCAGTGGCTCAAGGAGTTCGGCCCGGACATCATCGGCATCCAGGAAACCAAGCTGGAGGACCACAAGTTCCCGGATGCGGCGTTGATCGGCGCCGGCTACCGCAGCGTATTCGCCGGCCAGAAGACCTACAACGGCGTGGCACTGCTGTCACGCGAGCCGGCGCAGGACGTGCAGATCGGCATTCCGGGTTTCGAGGACGAGCAGAAGCGCGTCATCGCCGGCACCTTTGGCGACCTGCGGGTGATCAACCTGTATGTGGTCAACGGCCAGGACGTCGGCACCGACAAGTATGCGTACAAGCTGCGCTGGCTGGAGGCCGTGCACGCCTGGATCGGCGAGGAACTGCAGCGGCACCCGAAGCTGGTCGTGCTGGGTGACTTCAACATCGCCCCGGACGCCCGCGACGTGCATGATCCGGAGGTGTGGAACGAGAACCACATCCTCACCTCCACCGCCGAGCGCGGCGCGCTGAACAAGCTGCTGCAGCTGGGCCTGCACGACGGTTTCCGGCTGCACAACGAGGAAGCCGGCACGTTCAGCTGGTGGGATTACCGCGCGGCGGGCTTCCGCCGCAATCTGGGCCTGCGCATCGACCTCACCCTGGTCTCCGATGCGCTCAAGGGCGGCGCCGTGGCGTCCGGCATCGACCGCGAGCCACGTACCTGGGAGCGCCCCAGCGACCACGCGCCGGCCTGGGTGCAGTTGGGGTGAGGTAGCGCCGGGCCGTGCCCGGCGAGCGCAGCGGTCGGTGGCAGTCGCCGGGCCATGCCTGGCGCTGCCCGTCGGATCAACGTATGCTCTTGCGGGTGAACAGGTTGACGATCGCCAGCAGGATCACCGCACCGATCAGCGAGAACAGGAAGGTGCGGATGGTGATCGCTTCGTTGATGCCGCCGCCGAACAGCCAGCCGGAAATCAGCGCGCCGACGATGCCGACCACGATGTTGAGAATGATGCCCTGCTGCGCATCGCGCTTCATGATGATGCTTGCCAGCCAGCCCACGATGCCGCCGACGATCAGCCAGATGATGATGCCCATGATCGAACCTCCGGTGGAAAACCGTGACCAGTTGACGCGCATGGCTGTGAACCCGTCGTGCAATCGCGTGACGGTTGCGTGCGGATGAGCTTGCCAGCCACCCTGGACGGCCCCTGGCGCTTCGGCCCGGTCACGGTCTGGCGGCGGCCACACGTGCCGGGCCAGCGCGGTGAGCCGCAGGCCCGGCAGGTGCTGGCACAGGCGCTGGATCTCGCGCCGGAGGCATTGCCGCTGGTCCGCGACGACAAAGGCCGACCCGAGCTGACCGGCGCACTGGCCGACCACGGCACGGGCTGGAGCCACAGTGGCGACGTGCTGCTGGTGGCGCTGGGTGAAGGTGTACGGCTCGGCGTGGACCTGGAACTGCTGCGCCCGCGCCCGCGCCTGCTGGAAATCGTGCAGCGCTTCTTCCATCCGCAAGAGGTGGCCTGGCTGCAGGGCCTGGACGCCGCGGAACGCGAACACTGGTTCTTCCGTGTCTGGTGCGCCAAGGAGGCGCTGCTGAAGGCACACGGGCAGGGCATTTCGTTCGGCCTGCATCGCCTGCAGCTGGCGCCAGGTGTCGACGGCGCCCTGCACCTGCGCTGGTGCGACCCTGCGCTGGGTGATGCCCGGCAGTGGCATCTGCACGAATGGCAGGCCAGCGGCCAGTTCCGTGCCGCATTGGCCTGGTATCCGCAATGAAGCGGCGAATCAGCCCGGGAAACGGGCGATAATGGCGGCATGAGCGAACACGAACTTCCCGCCGGCGTGACCGCCACGCTGGAGCAGGGCCTGGCCGGCATGGGCCTGGACGCCGCACTGGCGCCGCCGCTGCTGCGCTACCTGGGCCTGCTGCACCGCTGGAACGGCACCTACAACCTCACCGCCATCCGCGACCCGCAGGAGATGGTCACCCGTCACCTGCTCGATTCGCTGGCCATGCAGCCGTTCGTGGCCGACGGCCGCCTGGCCGACCTGGGTACCGGTCCTGGGCTGCCCGGTATCCCGCTGGCGATCGCCTGCCCGGGTCTGCAGGTCACCCTGGTCGAGAGCAACGGCAAGAAGGCCCGCTTCATGCGCGAGGCCGTGCGCCAGCTCGGCCTGGGCAATGCCCGCGTGGCCGAGTCGCGCGCCGAAGCGCTGGACGAGGCCGGCCACTACGACCAGTTGACCGCCCGCGCGATGGACACGCTGGCCGGCATCATCCGCGTCGGTGGCCACCTGCTGCGTCCTGGCGGCGTGCTGCTGGCGATGAAGGGCGTCTACCCGCATGAAGAGATCGCCGCACTGCCGGCAGGCTGGCAGGTGCGCGACGTGGCCCCGTTGAGCGTGCCCGGCCTGGCGGGCGAGCGCCACCTGGTCACCGTTACAGGCCCCTGATCCCGCCGCCAACCCTTTGCGCGACAAGGGGTTGGCGATCCACGATTTCCGCCCGGGCCCGGTTGTACGCATAATGACCGGTCCCAGCATCCGTCGACGAGGCACACCCGCATGGCCCGCATCATCGCCATCGCCAACCAGAAGGGTGGCGTCGGCAAGACCACGACCGCCGTCAACCTGGCCGCTTCCCTGGCCAACGCACCCAAGCGCGTGCTGTTGGTCGACCTGGATTCGCAGGGCAACGCGACCATGGGCAGTGGTGTGGACAAGCGTGAGCTGGCGGCGTCCACCTGCGACCTGCTGCTGGGCGAGAACACCGCCGCCGACGTGCGTGTGCAGACCGCGGAAGGCTACGACCTGCTGCCCGGCAACATCGACCTGACCGCAGCCGAAATCCAGCTGATGGCGCAGGGCGAGCGCGAGCAGCGCCTGAAGCGCGCGCTGGCGCCGATCCGCGACGAGTACGACTACATCCTGATCGACTGCCCGCCGGCGCTTTCACTGCTGACGCTCAACGCACTGGCCGCCGCCGATTCGGTGATCGTGCCGATGCAGTGCGAGTACTACGCGCTGGAAGGTCTGAGTGCTCTGGTGGAAACCATCGAGGCGCTGCGCGCCAGCCTGAACCCGGCGCTGGAGATCGAGGGCGTGCTGCGTACCATGTTCGATGTGCGCAACAACCTGGCCAACGCCGTATCGGCCGAACTGACCGAACACTTCGGCGACCGCGTGTTCCGTACCATCGTGCCGCGCAACGTGCGCCTGGCTGAAGCGCCCAGCCACGGCCAGAGCATCGTCGGCTACGACCGCGCCTCGCGCGGCGGCGTGGCTTACCTGGGCCTGGCCGGCGAGATCATCCGTCGCAACAACGAACGCAACAAGGCCACCAAGGCCGTGGAGACCGTCTGATGACCAGCAGCAAGCCGGCAGCCAAGAAGCGAGGCCTCGGCCGTGGCCTGGATGCGCTGCTCGGTCCGAAGGGAGCGGTCAGCCAGGTGCAGGCCACCACCGCGGTGATCGAACCGTTGCCGGGTGAGGTGCTGCGCAAGCTGCCGGTCGGCCAGCTGCAGCCGGGCAAGTACCAGCCGCGTCGCGAAATGGACGAGGGCAAGCTGTCCGAACTGGCGGACTCGATCCGGTCGCAGGGCGTGATCCAGCCGATCCTGGTGCGTCAGCTGCCGGCGGGCAACTTCGAGATCGTCGCCGGCGAACGCCGCTGGCGCGCCTCGCAGCTGGCCGGTCTGGACGAAGTGCCGGTGGTGGTGCGCGAACTGGAAGACCGCACCGTCATCGCGATGGCGCTGATCGAGAACATCCAGCGCGAAGACCTCAACCCGCTGGAAGAAGCCGAGGCGCTGCAGCGCCTGATCAGCGAGTTCACCCTGACCCATGCCGAGGCGGCCGAGGCCGTCGGCCGCTCGCGCGCGGCGGTGTCCAACCTGCTGCGCCTGCTGGAACTGCCGGTGGCCATCCGCCTGCTGCTGGAAACCCGCCGCCTGGAAATGGGCCACGCCCGCGCGCTGCTGACCCTGGCCCCGGAACTGGCCGGCAAGCTGGCGCAGGAAGCGGCCGATGAAGGCTGGTCGGTGCGTGAAGTGGAGCGCCGCGCGCAGGCCTTCGCCGCCGGCAAGGTGCCGAGCAACCGCCCGGCGGCCACGCCGAAGGTGCAGCAGGCCGACATCGCCTCGCTGGAAACCGAACTGTCCGAGTCGCTGGGGACCAAGGTGGCGATCAGCCACGGCCGCGGCGGCAAGGGCAAGCTGATCATCCACTACACCGATCTGGATACCCTCGACGGCGTGCTGGAAAAGCTGCGGACCCGCCAGGGCTGAGTCGCCCGGCACGTGGACAGAGACCTGCAATGACCATCCTGCTCACCGGCGCTGCCGGCTTCATCGGTGCCTACACCGCCCGCGCGCTGCTGGAGGCGGGCCAGCCGGTGGTGGGCCTGGACAACTTCAACGACTACTACGACCCGCAGATCAAGCGGGACCGCGTGGCCGCGCTGTGCCCCACGCTGGATCTGCGCACGCTTGACCTGACCGACCGTGAAGGCCTGGCCGCGCTGTTCGACGAACTGCAGCCGAGCGCGGTGATCCATCTGGCTGCGCAGGCCGGGGTGCGCTACTCGCTGGAGAATCCGCAGGCCTACGTCGACAGCAACCTGGTCGGCTTCGTCAACATCCTGGAACTGTGCCGCCACCGCGGCGTGCAGCATCTGGTCTACGCCTCCAGCAGTTCGGTGTACGGCGATTCGGCCACGCCGCCGTTCTCCGAGGACCAGCGCGTGGACCAGCCGCGCTCGCTGTACGCGGCCACCAAGGCTGCCAACGAGCTGATGGCGCACACCTACGCGCAGCTGTATGGCCTGCATGCCACCGGCCTGCGCTTCTTCACCGTGTACGGCGCGTGGGGACGGCCGGACATGGCGCCGCTGCTGTTTTCGCGTGCCGTCCTGGCCGGGCGCCCGATCGAGGTGTTCAACCAGGGGCGCATGCAGCGCGATTTCACACATGTCTCCGACATCGTGTCGGGTATCCTCGGCGCGCTCGCGCACCCGGCCGATGGTCCGGTACCGCATCGGGTATTCAACCTCGGCAACCATACGCCGGTCGAGCTGGAGCGCTTCATCAGCGTCATCGAGCAGGCCGCCGGCCGCCCTGCGCAGAAGGTCTACAAGCCGATGCAGCCGGGCGACATGGTCCGCACGATGGCCGACACCCGCCGCGCACATGACGCATTCGGCTTCGATGCGGTGACCCCGATCGAGCAGGGGCTGCCGCCCGTCGTCCAGTGGTGCCGCGAGTATTTCGGCGATCGCGCCTGAGGAGCAATCCTCACACAGCCGGATTCATCTTCGGATAACCTCGGCTTCGGAGAATGCGCGGTCTTTGTCCCCTCTTGGCCGAGTGACCCATGAGCCAACCCGAGCTTTCCGTTGTCGTCCCCGTATTCAACGAGCGCGACAATGTCGCGCCCCTGATCGCCGAAATCGTCGCGGCACTGCGGGGCCGGTTGCCGTTCGAGATCGTCTATGTCGACGATCACTCCCGCGATGACAGCCTGGCGGTGCTGCAGGGCCTGAAAGCCACCACGCCGGAGCTGCGGGTGCTGCACCATGTCGAGCAGAGCGGGCAGAGCACAGCGGTGCGCACCGGTGTCAAGCATGCCCGTGCGCCGTGGATCGCCACCCTGGATGGTGATGGCCAGAACGATCCGGCCGACATCCCCAAGCTGCTGGCGGCCCGCGATGCTGCCGACGGGCAGGTGAAGCTGTTTGCCGGCTGGCGCGTCAACCGCCAGGACAGCGGCAGCAAGCGCTGGGCCAGTCGCTGGGCCAACCGCATCCGGGCGCGCATGCTGCGCGACGATACGCCCGACACCGGCTGCGGCATCAAGCTGTTCGAGCGCGAAGCCTTCCTCGACCTGCCGTATTTCGACCACATGCACCGCTATCTGCCGGCGCTGATGCAGCGTGCCGGTTGGAAGACCACCAGCGTGCCGGTCAACCATCGTCACCGTACCGCTGGCGTCTCCAAGTACAACAACCTCGGCCGTGCGCTGGTCGGCATCCGCGACCTGCGGGGCGTTGCCTGGCTGATCACCCGCAGCAGGCGTACCGCGGTGGAAGAACGATGATGGCGTTGCACTGGCTCGACCAGCCGCTGACCTGGTTGTTCTGGACCGGCCTGCATGTGACAGGCTGGAAGCTGATCGGCTATACCGGCGCACTGATGTTCGGCGGCCGCTGGCTGGTCCAGTTCATCGCCTCCCGGCGTGCCGGCAAGCCGGTCATCCCGCGCCTGTTCTGGTACATGAGCGTGATCGGCAGCCTGATGACGCTGAGCTACTTCCTGTTCTCGGCCAAGCAGGATTCGGTGGGCGTGCTGCAGAACCTGTTCCCGGCGTTCACCGCGCTGTACAGCCTGCACCTGGACATCCGGCACCGCGGCTGGAAGCGGGACAAAGCCAGCCATTGAGGTAGCGCCGGAGAGGCGTCCGTTCTGCACGCTGCGCGCTCGCGGGGCATGGCCCCGCGCTACCGATCCAACCGTTGAGGCGGCACCTGGGCGGGATCGAACGCCGTTAGCGCCGGGCCATGCCCGGCGAAGGTGTGCGGTCCCCGCGTTACCGGTCCTGCAGCGCAGGCAGGACTTTTGAACCATGCCCCGGCTGTCCGGCGGTGCCATGATCGGCGTCTGCCTTCCCGGGAACCTGTGCTCGTGAAAACCCGTCTTGCCGTTGCCCTGCTCATCGCCCTGTCCGCTCCGGCTGCCGTCGTGGCGGCTCCGCCCGCGCTCGCGGCGTCCGCCCCTGCGACCACCGAATCGGCGGCCGATGCCGCCTTCCGCGCGCTGTACGAAAAGGAATGGAAGTGGCGCCAGGCCGGGGGCGGTGAAGCCAGCGAGGATGGCGACGCGCCGGCCAACGCCACGCGGCTGCCCGATGTGGGCGCGGCCGCGCAGCAGGCGCGCCTGAAGGTCTGGGACCAGACCCTGGCCGAGCTGAAGAAGATCGACCCGAAGACACTCAGCGCCGACAACCAGGTGAACTACGCGATCTACCGCGACCAGGTGTTCAACCTCGCCGAGGAGGTGCGTCTGCGGGCCTACGAGATGCCGTTCAACTCCGATTCCTCGTTCTGGTCCAATCTCTCGTTCATGGCCCGGCGCGAGATGAAGACCGCGCAGGACTTCCGCAACTACATCGCACGCCTGGACGACGTGCCGCGCTATTTCGGCCAGCAGACCGAGAACATGCGCGCCGGACTCAAGCGGGGTTTCAGCGTGCCCCGCGCGGTGCTTGACGGGCGCGAGGTCTCCATCGCCACCGTCGCCGAGCTGAAGGACCCCACCGAGTCGCCGCTGTACGCGCCGTTCAAGAAGCTGCCGGCCAGCATACCGGCGGCCGAGCAGGCGCAGCTGCAGGCGCAGGCCCGTGCGGCGATCAGCGGCAAGGTGGTGCCGGCCTTCCAGCAGCTGCGTACCTTCTTCGTCAATGAGTACGTCCCGCAGGCGCGTACCACCCTGGCGGCCGAAGCGATGCCGGAGGGCAAGGCGTTCTACAGGCAGCAGATCTACGAATACACCACGCTGGACCTGTCGCCGGATGAGATCCATCGCATCGGCCTGGGCGAAGTCGCGCGCATCCAGAAGGAGATGAACGACATCATCCAGCAGGTCGGCTTCAAGGGCAGCTTCGGCGAATTCCTGACCTTCCTGCGCACCGATCCGCAGTTCTACGCCAAGACCCCGAACGAGCTGCTGTATCGGGCGGCGTGGATCTCCAAGCGCATCGATGGTGTCATCGGCAAGTACATGACGCTGCCGCGCGCGCGCTTCACCATCGTGCCGGTGCCGCCGGACATCGCGCCGTTCTGGACCGCAGGCCGCGGTGGCATGGGCACCTATTGGCTCAACACCTACAACCTGCCGGCGCGGCCGCTGTACAACCTGCCAGCGCTGACCCTGCACGAGTCCGATCCCGGTCATGCCCTGCAGGGCGCGCTCGCCGCCGAACAGGGCGAACAGCCCGAGTTCCGCCGCAACGCCTACATCTCCGCCTACGGCGAAGGCTGGGGCCTGTACAGCGAGAAGCTGGGCGTGGAGATGGGCATCTATGAAACCCCCTACGAGGATTTCGGTCGCCTCACCTACGAGATGTGGCGCGCGGCACGCCTGGTGATCGATACCGGGGTGCACAGCAAGGGCTGGACCCGGGAACAGGCCATCGCCTACCTGCGTGACCATACCGCGCTGAGCGAGCACGAAGTGACCACCGAAGTGGATCGCTACATCTCCTGGCCGGGCCAGGCGTTGAGCTACAAGCTCGGCGAGATCGCCATCGTGCGCCTGCGCGCGCAGGCCGAGAAGGAGCTGGGCGACAAGTTCGACGTCAAGGGTTTCCATGACGCCGTGCTCAAGCAGGGGTCGGTGCCGCTGCCGGTACTGGAGCAGCAGATCCAGGCCTATATCGCGCAGCGCAAGCAGGCCTGATCCGAAATGCCGCCGGGCATGGCCCGGCGCTACCGGAATGCGCGGTGGTAGCGCCGGGCCACGCCCGGCGAGCGCGAAGCGCGGCAGACGGGGCCGGATCACATGATCCTGCCCCGTCGTCTTTCAGCGCACCGGCCGAGGCCTGGCCACGCGCGCAGCGAAGGTCGGCAGCACCAGCAGGGTCAGCGCGGTCGCCGTGATCAGGCCACCGATCACCACCGTCGCCAGCGGTTTCTGCACCTCCGCACCGGAGCCACTGGCGATCGCCATCGGGATGAAGCCGACAATCGCCACCAGTGCCGTGGTCAGCACCGCGCGGATCCGGCTGGCGGCACCGTTGATTGCCGCCTGCAGGGGCAGGTCACCGGCATCGAGCCGCTCGCGGATGGCCTGCATCAACACCAGGCCGTTCAGCGTGGCCACGCCGGACACGGCGATGAAGCCGACCGCCGCCGATACCGAGAAGGGCATGCCACGCAGCAGCAGGGCGAGAATGCCGCCGACCAGCGCCAGCGGCACGCAGCTGAACACCAGCACGGCTTCCTTGCCACTGCGCAGGGCCATGAACAGCAGGCTGCCGATCAGCAGGAACACGACCGGTACCACCGTTGCCAGGCGCTTTTCCGCGCGCTGCAGGTTCTCGAACTGGCCACCCCAGGTGAGATAGGCGCCCGGCGGCAGCGCCACGTCGGCCACCGCTGCCTGCGCTTCGCCGACGAAGCCGCCCAGGTCGCGGCCGCGCACATTGGCCTGCACCACCACCCGGCGGCTGCCATTGTTGCGGCTGATCTGGTTCGGTCCCTCGCTGACCGTGATGCGGGCCACCGAGGACAGCGGAATGACCAGTCCGGCCGGTGTGGCAATCGGCAGCGATGACAGCTGGTCCGGATCGTTGCGCGCGGCATCGTCCAGCCGCACCACCACGTCGAAGCGTCGGTCGCCCTCGAAGATCTTGCCGGCCGCCGTGCCACCGATGCCGGTGGCCAGTGCATCGCTTACGTCCGCAGCGGTCAGCCCGTACTGCGCGGCGGCGACATGGTCGATCTTCACGTTCAGGGTCGGCAGGCCGGAAATCTGCTCCACCCGCACGTCAGCCGCACCGTCCACCGCACGCAGCTTCAACGCGACCTGGTCGGCCACCTTCTGCAGCTGGCCGAAGTCATCGCCGAAGATCATCACCGCCAGGTCGGTGCGCACGCCGGAGATCAGCTCGTTGAAGCGCAGCTCGATCGGCTGGCTGAACTCGAAGCTGTTGCCCAGCTGCTGCCCGGCCAGCGCCTCGAAGCGCGCCACCAGCGCCTCCTTGTCCAGCGTCGGATCGGGCCACTCCTTGCGCGGCTTCAGCACGATCACGCTGTCGGAGATGTTGGTCGGCATCGGGTCGATCGCGGCTTCAGCGGTACCGGTGCGCGAAAACACGGTTTCCACTTCCGGTTGCCCGGCAATCGCCTTTTCCAGCGCCAGCTGCATCGCCAGCGACTGCTCCAGCGAGGTCGACGGTACGCGCAGCGCCTGCATCGCCACATTGCCCTCATCCAGCGTCGGCATGAATTCGCGGCCCAGCAGCGAGAACGAACCGATGCCCACCACCACCATCATCACCGCGCCGGCCAGCACCGAGCGCGGGTGGTCCACCGCCTTGCGGATCACCGGTTCGATGCGTGCGCGCAGCACGCGGATCAGGCGTGTTTCGTGTTCGCCGTCATCGGCGTGCGCCCCGCTTTCCTTCAGCTTCGGCTCGCGCACCAGCAGCGCAGCCATGGCCGGCACGAAGGTGAAGGAGAACAGGAAGGCACCCACCAGAGCCAGCATGAACGTGGCGGCCATCGGATGAAACGTTTTTCCTTCCACGCCTTCCAGGGTCAGGATCGGCGCAAACACCAGCAGGATGATCAACTGGCCGAACGCCGCTGGACGCGCCATCTTCCGCGCCGACTCTGCCGCCACGCGCAGACGTTCCATCGCGGTCAGCGCACGGCCCAGTTCGGCGCGGCGCTGGCCCAGCATCAGCAGCGTCGACTCGATCACGATCACTGCACCGTCCACCAGGATGCCGAAATCCAGCGCACCCAGGCTCATCAGATTGCCGCTGATGCCGAAGCGGTTCATGCCGATCACGGCGAACAGGAACGACAGCGGAATCACCAGCGCGGTGATGGTTGCCGCGCGCAGGTTGCCCAGCAGCAGGAACAGCACCACCACCACCAGCAGCGCACCTTCGGTGAGGTTCTTTGCCACGGTTCTGATGGTGGAGTTCACCAGCACGCTGCGGTCCAGCACCGGCACGGCCACGATGTCGGCCGGCAACGACCGGTTGACCTGCTCCAGGCGCGCCGCTGCCGCCTGCGCGACGGTGCGGCTGTTGCCACCGGCGATCATCAGGGCGGTACCGAGCACAGCCTCGTGACCATTGCGGCTGGCCGCGCCCAGGCGCGGTGCACGGCTGAGATCGACATCGGCCACGTCGGCCACGCGCACCACCACGCCGTTGCGGGTCGCAACGGGGGCCTGCGCCAGATCATCAGTGGTCAGTGCCAGGCCGTCCGCACGTACCACCAGGCCTTCGCCGGCACGCTGCACGAAACCGGCACCCGCCTGCACGTTGGCGCGCTGCAGTGCCGTGACCAGGTCGGCCAGGCCCAGGCCATGCGCAGCCAGCCTGGCAGTGTCCGGGTGCACGCCGTACTCCTTCACGTACCCGCCGACCGTATCGACGCCAGCCAATCCCGGGCTGGAGCGCATCTGCGGCGCGATGATCCAGTCCTGCACCGTACGCAGGTAGGTGGCGCGTTCTTCCGGCGTGCGCAGCAGGCTGCCCTCCGGCGTCCGGTAGACCTCGCCGGCCTGCCAGCCCGCATCCCCCGGTCTGGCCAGCCGGGCGGGATCGAACGGGGTGAAGTCCACCGTCCACATCAGCACCTCGCCCAGGCCGGTGGTGACCGGCGACAGCAGCGGCGATGCGCCATCGGGCAGATCTTCCGCCGCTTCACGCATTCGCTCGGCCACCTGCTGGCGGGCGAAGTAGATGTCGGTCGCGTCGGTGAAGATCGCTGTGACCTGGGAGAAGCCGTTGCGCGACAGCGAACGGGTGGTGGTCAGGCCGGGAATGCCGGCCAGCGCGGTTTCCAGCGGGTAGGTCACCTGCCGCTCGATCTGTTCCGGCGTCAGCGCAGGTGCCACCGTGTTGATCTGCACCTGGCGGTTGGTGATGTCCGGCACGGCGTCGATCGGCAGCTTGCCCAGCTGGAACAGGCCCCAGGCCGCGATCAGCGCCGCCAGGAACACCACCAGCCAGCGGTAGCGCACCGCTGATTCAATGATGAGCTTGAACATGGTCGCCTCCTCAGTGGCCGTGCTCGGCTTCGCCCTTGGCCAGTTCGGCCTTGAGCAGGAAGGCATTGGTGCCGACGATGCGCTCGTTGCCGCTCAGTCCACCCAGGATCTCGATGCGATCACCGGCACGACGGCCGGCCAGCACCGGCTGTGCCTTGAAACCGCCTTCCACGGCGACGAACACGGCGCTGCTGCCGTCGACGTTCTGCACGGCATCGGCTGGCACGCTCAGTGCACCGTCCCGGCCTTCGGTGACCACCCTGGCCGACACCGGCGAACCGGCCGGCGGCAAGGCCGCCTCCACCGGCGTCGCGCGGATGACCGCCACGCCGCCCTGCTGGCGCACGTCGGCCGCAGAGCCGGTGACCGTGGCGGTGAAGCTGCCGCCCGGCACCGTGACGTCCAGCGTCATGCCCGGGGTGACCTGCGCGGCCAGCGCAGGCGGTGCGGTGAACACCAGCTCGTTCATCGCCGGATCGGCGACATCGGCCACCGCGCTGCCTGCGGCGACCACGCCGCCTGGAGTGACCTGGACGTTGCCGACGATGCCGGTCACCGGGCTGGTGATGCGCACGCGGCCACTGGCATCGGGCGCACCGTTGGCCGCGGCCTGCGCCTGTGCGGCAGTCGCCTGCGCCTGTGCGGCCAGCGAACGGGCGCGCGATGCTTCCAGCTCCTGGCGGGCGACCACGCCCTGTTCGACCAGCGCCTTGTCGCGGCCGTAGGCCAGGCGTGCCGCCTCGGCTTCGGCCGATGCGGCCAGAGCGTTGGCGCGGAACACGGCGGCTTCGCCGCTGACCACGATCGCCAGGGCCTGGTTCTGCTTCACCGCTGTGCCTGGTGCCACCAGCACGCGTTCGACGCGACCGCTCACGGTGGACGCCACCGAGGCACGTGCGCCCACCGATGGTTCGACACGGCCCGACAGGCGGGTGGAGCCGCCACCACCGCGTCCGACAGCCACCACTTCGATACCGGACGCCTTGATCTGTTCCGGCGTCAGCTGCACCACGCCTTCGTCGGCGTCGGCCGGTGCTTTGGTAGCCTCGGCCTTGGCGTCCGGGCTGTCGGCTGCGTGGCCGTGGCCGTCATCGCTGCCGGCTTTGGCTGCAGTGGCATCGGCTGTTTCCGGTGTCTGCGCGTTGCCGGCGCAGCCGGCGAGGAGAACGGCCAGCACGACGCCGCCAAACAGGGGAAAGGAACGGGACAGTGTCATGGGGCCTCCATAAAGGGTGCGCGCCCCTCGAGGCGGGCAAGATCGATTTCCGCGGCGACGCGCGACAGGCGTGCATCCACCGCGGTGCCGCGGGCGGCAATGAGCGCGCTGCGCGTGCTGCGCAGTTCCAGCTGCGAGATGCGTCCGGCATCGAAGCCGACGCGGGCCAGCCGATAGGCTTCCTCGGCCGCCACCACGCTTTCATCGGCGGCGCGGGTGCGGCTGCTGGCGGCCTTCAGCCCGGCAATGGCCGACAGCCGTCCGGCCTCGCTGTCGCGGCGTTGCTGGTCCAGGCGGGCTTCGGCCGCGCGCTGGTCGGCACTGGCGGCACGGATGCCGCCCCGGTTGCGGTCGAACAACGGCACGGTCAGGCTGACGCCGAGCGTGTAAGCGCGTTCGCCGCCTTCGCGGAAGCGGGTCTGTCCGGCGGTCAGGCTCAGGTCGGGCAGCGCCCGCTTGCGCTCGACGTCCACCAGCCGGCCGGCCGCATCGGCTTCGGCTTCGGCGATACGCACCGCGAGTGCGGCATCGGTGGCGCCGCGTGGCAGCGGAGGTGCGCGGTCGAGCAGGCTGCTGTCGATCGACTGCACCGGCGAGTCCAGCAGCGCGGCGCCGGCCAGGCGCGCCAGCGCGGCGTCGCGGAAGGCCTGCGCCTCGTCCAGCGCGGCGCTGGCATTGGCCACCTCGCTCTGCGCCTGCACCGCACGCAGTTGCGGTTCACGCCCTTGCCTGACCATGGCATTGACGGCGTTGGCATCGTCGCGGGTCAGGGCCAGCGCTTCTTCGGCCAGGGCATAACGGCGCAATGCGCTCTCTGCCTGTGCGTAGGCCGCGGCCAGCTGGCCGGCAACATCACTGCGGCTTTGCGCGCCACGCAGATTGGCGGCCTGGGCCTCGGCACGGGCGGCACGTACGCGCGCGCCGCGCTGGCCCCAGACCTCCAGCGGCTGGGACAGGCTGAGCACACTGTCGGCCTTGCCCATGCCGCCGTAGGAGCCGGTGCCCCACGCATTCTCGGCCGACCAGGAAAGGGAAGGATTGGGCAGCGCACGGGCCTGGTCGGCACGGGCGTCGGCAGCCTCGGCCAGCGCCGAGCCCACACGGGCGCCGGGCAGCTGGTCCAGGCGTTCAAGCAGGGTGTCGTAGGAAGGAGCAGCTTGCGCCATCACCGATGCCGCCGGGGCCAGGCCCAGCAACACGGCGACGACCAGCCCGGCCGCACGCGGCGACCGTGGTGTCAGGATCGACATAGGGGGATTCCGGTTGTGAGTGAAACGGGAGCCCGCAGCAGCGGGACGCGCTCAGCTCACGCCCGGGGGGGACGCGTCAGTTCATCCTGGGCGACGGCGTAGGCCGTCGCATCGCCGGCCGTCATCCAGCGCGCCGGCAGCGGCGCATCGAAGGCGGCGAAGGTGTTCGCCGGCAGGCTGGAGGTGGAATGGTGGCAGTGGTTATGCGTGCAGGCACCGGTGTGCTTGCTGTCACTGTCGCCTGCGGTGTCATCGGCCGCCGGCTCCACATGCGCCACGCTGGCATGCGGTTCCACCGCGCACGCCAGCGCGTCGGCCACCGGCACGACCACGAATGCCGCCATCAGCAGCATCAGCAGGTACGAGCGTAGGTGGCGGGCGATCCGGCGCATGGAGGGGAGGCTAGCAAGCGGTTTTCGCCGGATACAATATCAATGGCCACTTCGGGAATTCGTCGGAATCTCCCGTTCAGCTGGGGGTGATTGCGCTGTTCCACCCCCGCCCCGCATCGAGTCCCGTCACCGAGGCAGGAAGATGAACGCACGCATTGCCACCGCAGGCCTGGTGCTGCTTCTGGCCATCCCGGCCGCCCGCGCAGCCGACGACGTCTATGTGGAATTCCTGTGGTCGCCGACGCCGGCCGATGCACTGGCGCGCTCGCAGACGCAGCTGTTCATTGCCGATGGACAGCATGACCATCGCATCTGCGTGGCCGCCGATCTCGACGACACCGACGTGGATGGGCTGCAGATCGAGATCCGCGATGCCAAGGGTGGACGGGTCTCGCGCACGGCCCATGAGGATTACCGTGGCCGCAAGAAATGCTACGAGGCCGATCTGGGCACCGCCGGTGCCGTGGGGATGTGGACCGTCGACGCCGTGCTGGGCGATGGGCGCCGTGGCAGTGCGCAGATCCGCGTGGACCACCGGCTCGAGACGTCGCCCCTGTACCTGCGGCACGACCAGCCGTACGTGGCTGGGAGGCCGAACTACGACGCGTCCATTCCGCCGGCCGAGTGGGTGGGCACGCTGGTCTGGGCGATGGATGTGGATGCGGAGGGCAATGTGACCCACGTTGAGGTAGAGCATGCCGAGGGCGTGGGTGAGCGCCTGCGCGAGCGTGCGCTTGCGGCAGGCTGGTTGAGCCGGTTCGGCCCCGACCCGGCCCGCCAGGCGAAGCCGTTGCGCTGGCGCCGCACGCTGCAGTTCGCATCCGAGTAGCCCTGGCAGCCGGTGCGGGCCGGCGGCGTTCCGCTCACGGCAGTTTCGCGATCACCTTGATCTCGAACTGGAAGCCGTACAGCCAGGTCACGCCGATACCGGTCAGGGTGGGGTGGGGCGCCTCTCCCCAGTACTCGGGCACGATCGCCCAGGCCTTCTCGAAGTTCTTCTCCGGATCGACCAGGAACACGGTCACGTCGATCACGTCATCGAACGTGCAGTCTGCGGCGGCCAGCACCGCATTGAGATTGTCGAAGGCGCGACGGACCTGCGCCTCGAAGTCCGGTTCGGGCGAGCCATCCTCGCGGCTGCCGACCTGCCCGGAGACGAACAGGAAGCCATTGGAGCGGATCGCCGGAGAGTAGCGGTTGCGGTCATACAGGGCCTGGCGGCCAACGGGGAAAACGACATCGCGGTGTGACATGGGAAGGGCCTGATGGGAAGAACCGCCATCCTGCTCGCGATTGTTGTCTGGATATACGGCGACGATCGGACTAGATTGATCGCATAGCCCAAACAATCGGATCGCCGATGGACCGCTTCGAGGCCATGCGCGCCTTTGCCCGTGTGGTGGAGACCGGCAGCTTCACCCGTGCCGCGACGACCCTGCAGATCAGTCGCACCACGGTGACCCAGCTGGTGCAGCAGCTGGAAGCGCACCTGCGTCTGCGCCTGCTCAACCGCACCACGCGGCGGGTCAGCGTCACCGCCGATGGTGCGGCCTACTACCCCCGCATTGCCCGCCTGCTGGCCGAGCTGGAAGAGGTCGAGGGTGGCCTGGGCGATGCCGCCGTGCAGCCGCGCGGCCGCCTGCGCATCGACGTGCCCGGGCCCTATGCGCGGCTGCGGCTGGTGCCGGCACTGCCGGACTTCCAGGCGCGCTACCCCGAGATCCAGCTGGACATCGGCGTCAGCGACCGCGAGGTCGACGTCATCGCTGACAACGTCGACTGCGTGATCCGTGGCGGCACCCCGGCCGACTCGGCCCTGGTGGCACGGCCGCTGGGCGAGCTGCCGATCGGCTTCCACGCCAGCCCGGACTACGTGCAGCGCTTTGGTCTGCCGGAGCATCCGCGCGCGCTGGAGGGACCGCAGCACCACATGGTTGGGCTGCTCAGCCCACGCAGCGGGCGGGCGCGGGTCTTCGCCGCGCGGCGCGGCGATGAGACCGTCCAGGTGCAGGGCCGCCATTCGGTCGGCTTCGATGACGGCAATGCCTACCTCGCCGCCGGCCTGGCCGGGCTGGGCGTGGTCGCCCTGCCCAGCTACATGGCCGAGCCGCACGTGGCACGCGGTGAACTGCTGCCGCTGCTGCAGGCCTGGCAGCTGCCGTCGATGCCGATGCACATCATGTTTGCGCCGAACCGGCACATGAGCCAGCGCCTGCGGGTATTCATCGACTGGGTGGTGGAAGCGCTGGGGTGATGGACCCGCAGGGCCGAGCCCACGCCCGGCCGCTCCTGTGGGTAACTTGCGCAAGGCCTTGATTGCATGCATAATGCGCGGCTCGCTGTGTCCGGTTTCGTGCCGGGCGGCGCCCCCGGGAGCACGTCCCCGGCCGCCCAACGCCAGCGTAACCCTTTGATTCTCTTGACGTGTGGTGGGCAACCACCGAGGCCGCCGTCTCCCGGGCTACGGGCTGACAACAACTACTATCGAGGTGCGCAATGTCCCGCGTATGCCAGGTTTCCGGCAAGCGAGTGCAGACGGGTAACAACGTCTCGCACGCCAACAACAAGACCCGTCGTCGTTTCCTGCCGAATCTGCACGAGCGCCGTTTCTGGGTGGCCAGCGAGAACCGCTGGGTCAAGCTTCGTGTTTCCGCGCATGCACTGCGCACCATCGACAAGAACGGCATCGATTCCGTTCTGGCTGAGCTGCGTGCGCGCGGCGAAAAGGTCTGAGGAGTAAAGCATCATGGCAGGCAAGCGCGATAAGGTCCGTATGATTTCCTCGGCCGGTACCGGCCACTTCTACACCACGGACAAGAACAAGAAGAACACCCCGGGGAAGATGGAATTCCTGAAGTACGATCCGGTCGTGCGCAAGCACGTCCTGTACAAGGAAGGCAAGATCAAGTAATCCGCACGGATTGCTGGTCCCCGCGAAGAAACCCGCCCTTGTGGCGGGTTTTTTCATGCCTGTCGTCTGGTCTGGTGGGTGCCGACCCTTGGCCGGCACGGCCGTACTCCTTGCGCAGGCTGTCGCCTATGGCGCAGTGCGCGGGATCATGGGCCGAATGCGATAAGTGATTCTTCCTACCGGTTCCGGCAGTTCGCGCGGTTCAAATCGATTGGAACGACGGGCCCTGCCGCGCCCATGATGGCAAGCCGCTGCGGTTGCAGTGGCCGGGCTTGCAATCCCGTGAAGTCAATCATGAGTAGACTCGCCCGCCGTCGCCGGAGATCCCTCCGGCGACGGTTGGTGACCTATCCGCCTCTATGGCGGACGGTGCGTGGGGGCCTCGCGCCCGCCGGTTCGTTTGCTCATTGATTGCTTCCCGGTATTGCAACCACGCATCGTCCGCCACCTTCACCGGTGGCCAGATCCGTTGAAGGAGGCTGCATGAACACCCCATCACACCGGCAGGACCTGGAACTGGGCTGGCTGCGCCTGCAGCGCATGCTGGAAGGCATCGAGGGCATGGCGCTGCTGCTGTGCGACCACCACCTGGCACTGGCCAACGGCGCACCGCCGACGCTGCCGGAGGCACAGCTGGAGCGGGCGGCGCAGGCCATTGCCTGCATGGCGCTCAACGGCCGCCGCCACGCCGAATCGGTTCGCCAGCTGAGCGAGGTGCCGGTGCGGCATTGAAGCCGGCCCTCCCTTGTAGAGCCGAGCCCGTGCCCGGCTGCGCTGAGGCAGTCGAGCAAGCTCGACTCTACACACCCTGCTGGGCAGAATGGCCCATCACCTGCCGACGGACGACGCGATGCTGGTTGAGTGGTTGCTGGGATCGTATCTGCTGCTGATCGACTGGCTGATCCGGCTGGTCGCGCTGTGCTGGATTCCGACCCGCACCACGCCGGGCGCGGCCCGCAGCTGGCTGCTGCTGGTCGGTTTCGTGCCGCTGCTGGGCCTGCCGCTGTATCTGCTGTTCGGCCACCCGTGGCTGTCGCGCGAGCGCATCCGCCGCCAGGCCGAGGCCTCGCAGGTCATCCGCGAAGAGCAGGCGCTGCAGCGCCGCCTGCGCTGGAAGCCGGAACCGGATACGGCCAGTGCGGAAATCGTGCCGCTGGTGCAGCGCCAGGGCGATTTCATGCCGGTGCACGGCAACGCCGTCGATCTGCTCACCGATTACGACGAATCGCTGCACACGCTCATCGCCGACATCGACCAGGCCGAAGACCGCGTGCACCTGCTGTACTACCTGATGTTCGACGATTCGGTGGGCGAGGCCATCGTCGAGGCGCTGCAGCGTGCCGCCGCCCGCGGCGTGCAGTGCAGGGTGCTGCTGGACGCGGTGGGCGCCAAGCGCGGCCTGCGCGCCTACCGCAAGCGCCTGCAGGCGCGCGATATCGAAGTGCGGGCGATGCTGCCCGGCGGGCTGCGCTGGCGCCGCAGCGGCCGCATGGACCTGCGCAACCATCGCAAGATTGCGGTGATCGACAACGAAGTGGGCTACATCGGTTCTCAGAACCTGGCACGGCCGGAGTTCGTGCCAGGCCATCCCAACCGCGAGCTGGTGGCGCGTGTGCGCGGCCCGGCGGTGGCACACCTGGAAGCCGTGTTCGCCAGCGACTGGTACATCGAGACCGGCCAGCGCCTGGACGTCATTGCCGACGTACCCGAGTGCAGCGACGATGTTGCCACCCAGCTGCTGCCCAGCGGGCCGGCCTATCCGTACAGCAACGCGCGTGATGCCGTCGCCGCACTGATCCATCTGGCCCGCCGGCGGCTGGTGATGGTCACCCCGTACTTCGTGCCGGACGAAGCGACCCTGAGCGCGCTGCGCATCGCCGCGCTGTCCGGGGTGCAGGTGCAGCTGATCCTGTCGGCCAGCAACAACCAGCGGCTGACCGCCTGGGCGCAGGAGGCCTACTACGACGAGCTGCTGCGCTGTGGCGTGCGCATTGCCCTGTACGAGCCGCAGTTCCTGCACGCCAAGCACATGAGCGTGGATGAAGACATCGCGGTGCTCGGCTCGATCAACATGGATATCCGCTCGTTCGCGCTGAATGCCGAGATCGGTCTGGTCTGCTACGACCGCGTGCTGGTGACGCAGCTGTGTGCCATTGAAGACGATTACCTGCGCCAGTCGCGCCAGCTCGATCTGCAGCAGTGGCGCAAGCGTCCTGCCTGGCGCCGCAGCCGCGAAGGCATCGCACGCCTGGCCGACGCGTTGATGTGAACCGGTGCGCCGGAGCTCGAGCGGTCTCGATCATTGCGCACGCGGCGGCACTCCGGCCCGTCATGGCCGATGGCCTACAATCGGCACATGACTGATTCACCGTGTAATGGCGAACTGGACCTGGCGATCATCGGTGGTGGTGCGGCCGGGGTGCTGGTGGCGATCCAGGTGCTGCGCCAGGCCCGGTCGCCACTGGCGCTGGCCATCTTCGAACCCGCCTCGCAGCTGGCCCAGGGCATCGCCTATGCCACGCCGTGGCCGGAGCACCTGCTGAATGTGCCGGCGGCGAAAATGAGTGCGTTCGCCGAGCAGCCGGCTGACTTCCTCGATTACCTGATGGCCGTCAACGCCTACCCGGGCGAGACGCGCGAGGTACTGGGCGAGCGTTATGTCGGCCGCCATCATTTCGCCGCGTACCTGCAGCAGCGTCTGCAGGAGGCGGTTGCGGCCAGCCCGGCGCAGCTGCAGGTGATCGCGCAGCCGGTGCGGGGCCTCGCTCCGGATGACTCCGGTTATCGCCTGCAGCTGGGCGATGGCCACACATGGCACGCCGCGCAGGGGGTGCTCGCCACCGGCAACAGCATGCGTCCGCTGCCGGTGGCCGGTGCCGATGGACTGCCTGCCGACACCGTGGTCGAAGCCTGGGACTACGACGGCGTGCGCGCGTTGGCAGGCGCGCACGCGCTGGCCATCGTCGGTTCCGGTCTGAGCATGGCTGATACGGTGCTGGCGCTGGTCGCGGCCGGTCACACCGGCCCGCTGCATGTGATTTCCCGTCACGGCCTGCTGCCGCTGCCGCATGCGCACGCGGGCCTGCCGGATTTCGACCCCGCCCCCCTGCTGCCGATGACGCTGCGCCAGCGCCTGCGCACGCTGCGCCGGCAGGTGCGCCGGGCCGAGGCGGATGGCCTGCCCTGGCAGGGCGTGATGGACCGCCTCCGTCCGCATGGACCGGCGCTGTGGTGCAGCCTCGACGAGGCCGACCAGCGGCGGTTCCTGCGCCATGTGGTGCGCTACTGGGATGTACATCGCCATCGCATCGCCGAAGAGGTCGATGCACAGTTGCGCGCATTGCAGGCCAGCGGTCAGCTGCGCGTGCATCGCGCACGCCTGGATCGGGTCTGGCGTGAGGGCGATGCGCTGCAGCTGTCGGGCCACGATGCGGCCGGACACCGGCAGCAGTGGACGATCGGTGGTGTGATCAACGCCACCGGTGTGGAGACCCGCGCCACCGCGTTGCGCAATCCGTTGCTGCAGCAGCTTCAGGCCGATGGCCTGGCCCGTCCCGGGCCGCATGGGCTGGGCCTGGACAGCACGGTGCCCGGCGACCGCGTGCGCAGCGCCGGCGGCCAGCCGCAGGCGCGGCTGGGCGTACTTGGCAGCCTGCGCATCGGCAGCCTGTGGGAAAGCCTGGCGGTGCCTGAACTGCGCCAGCAGGCGCAGGCACTGGCCACCCAGGTGGTCGCAGGAGCCGCGACGGCGATGCCGTAAAATGGGGGCATGGATGTCTCCCACCTGCTTGATGGCCTGAACCCGGCCCAGCGCGAAGCCGTCTCCGCTCCCCCCGGCCACCACCTGGTGCTGGCCGGTGCCGGTTCCGGCAAGACCCGCGTACTTACCCACCGCATCGCTTGGCTGCATGAAGTCGAAGGCGTGCCGACCCATGGCATCTTCGCGGTGACCTTCACCAACAAGGCCGCCGGCGAGATGCGCCACCGCATCGACGCACAGCTGCCGCATGGCAGCCGTGGCATGTGGATCGGTACCTTCCACGGCCTGGCCAACCGCCTGCTGCGCCTGCACTGGCAGGACGCGAAGCTGCCCGAAGGTTTCCAGGTGATGGATTCGGACGACCAGCTGCGGCTGGTCAAGCGCGTGGTGCAGGCACTGGAGATCGACGACAGCAAGCATCCGCCCAAGCAGATCGCGTGGTGGATCAACGAACAGAAGGATGAAGGCCGCCGCCCGCAGCACATCCAGCCCGAGCCGCACGATGCGTGGCTGGAAACCATGCGCCAGGCCTACATCGAGTACCAGGCGCGCTGCGACCGTGCCGGCCTGGTCGACTTCGCCGAACTGCTGCTGCGCGCGCATGAGCTGCTGCGTGACAATCCCGGCCTGCTGGCGCACTACCGCGCCCGCTTCCGCGAGATCCTGGTGGACGAGTTCCAGGACACCAATGCCATCCAGTACGCCTTCGTGCGCGTGCTGGCCGGGGAGTCCGGCCATGTGTTCGTGGTCGGCGACGACGACCAGGCCATCTACGGCTGGCGCGGTGCCAAGGTGGAGAACGTGCAGGGCTTCCTGCGTGATTTCCCGGGCGCGCAGACCATCCGCCTGGAACAGAACTACCGCTCCACGGCCAACATCCTCGGTGCTGCCAACGCGGTGATCGCGCACAACCCCGATCGCATCGGCAAGCAGCTGTGGACCGACAGCGGTGACGGCGAGCCGATCGACCTGTACGCGGCGTACAACGAGATGGACGAGGCCCGCTACATCGTCGAACGTGCCCGCCAGTGGGTGCGCGATGGTGGCAGCTACACCGAAGTGGCCGTGCTCTACCGCAGCAATGCGCAGTCGCGTGCGCTGGAAGAAGCCCTGCTGAGCGAGCAGGTGCCGTACCGCGTGTACGGCGGCATGCGCTTCTTCGAACGCGCCGAGATCAAGGACGCGCTGGCCTACCTGCGCCTGCTCTCCAACCGCAACGACGATGCCGCCTTCGAGCGCGCGGTGAACACGCCGACCCGCGGCATCGGTGAACGCACTCTCGACGAAGTGCGGCGCGAAGCACGAGCGCAGGGCATTTCGCTGTGGGAAGCCACCATGCTGGTCACCCAGGGCAATGCGCTGGCCGCGCGTGCGCGCAACGCACTGGCGGGCTTCCTGGTGCTGGTCAACGAACTGCAGGCGCAGACCCGGGACATGACCCTGGCCGAGCGCGTGGATCACGTGCTCTCGCGCTCGCAGCTGCGTGAGCACTGGAGCAAGGAAAGCCGCAATTCGCTCGACTCCGAATCGCGCACCGACAACCTCGACGAACTGGTCTCGGTCGCCTCGCGCTTCGTGCGGCGGGCCGATGACATCGAGGAAGTGGGCGAGGACATGGACGAGCTGGTGGCGTTCCTGGCCTACGCTGCGCTGGAGGCCGGCGAGGGCCAGGCGCAGGCCGGCGAGGACGGCGTGCAGCTGATGACCCTGCATTCGGCGAAGGGCCTGGAATTCCCCCTGGTATTCCTGGCCGGCATGGAGGATGGCCTGTTCCCGAGCGCGCGTTCGCTGGAAGAAAGCGGCCGGCTGGAGGAAGAGCGGCGCCTGGCGTATGTGGGCATCACCCGGGCGCGGCAGAAGCTGGTGCTGTGTTACGCCGAATCACGCCGCATCCATGGCCAGGACAACTACAGCCTGCCTTCGCGATTCCTGCGTGAGATTCCACGCGGGCTGCTGCATGAAGTGCGGCCGAAGGTGCAAGTCTCGCGTCCCGCGTCGCTGGGCAGCAGCCGGGTGATGGGGCATGCCGCCATCGAGCTGCCGCCGATCAAGCTCGGCGCGCTGGTCAGCCATCCCAAGTTCGGCGAAGGCATGGTGACCGATTACGAAGGCAACGGCGCCCACGCCCGCGTGCAGGTCGAGTTCGCCGACGCCGGCAGCAAGTGGCTGGTGATGGCCTACGCCAACCTGACGGTGATCTGATTCCCGTCGAGGGGCCGGATCCCTCCCGCAGGGAGGGCTCTGACCCCATCGCGGGAAAGCCCAGCCGAGCATGGGCTCGGCTCTACAATGGGCGGCATCTCTTCCAGGAATGCCCCCATGACCGAGCCCACGCTGCATGTCACCGTGACCTTGAACGCCAGGCTGCAGCCTGAGCATCGCCACGAGCTGTTCGAGGATCCGCTCGACGCGCTGCTGCAGGCCGCCGAAGTGGGCGAAATCACCGGCGGCGGGACCGCCCTCTCCGATGACGGCGAGGTCGAGTACGGCGACATCGAGGTGGCGCTTCATGACGCGGCGGGTGTGCCGAAGTTGATCGATCTGCTGGAGCAGCTGGGCGCGCCGAAGGGATCGAAGGTGCAGGGCGCCGGGGACGGCGACCGCGGTTTCGGCGTCACCGAAGGCCTGGGCATCTATCTGGATGGCCAGAACCTGCCGGACGAGGTCTACGAACAATGCGATTCCAACCATGTGTTCGAACAGCTGTCCGAACGCATCGATGGCTTGGGCGAGATCTGCAGCTGGTGGCAGGGCCCGACCGAGACCGCGCTGTACATGTACGGCCAGTCGTTCGAGGCGATGCGTGATGCGATCGCCGGGTTCGTGGCCAGCTACCCGCTGTGCCAGAACGCACGCGTGGTGCAGATCGCCTGAGTGGGCCACCTGTAGAGCCGAGCCCACGCTCGGCTCATCCATCCGGAGCCGAGCATGGGCTCGGCTCTACAGGCGCCGGATTGATCCTGCTCAAAGCGCCACGTGCACATCGGGTGTGCAATGGTGGCGTTCCCATCCGGCGGATTGCCACGGAGCCCCACCATGTACACGCGCATCCTGATCGCCACCGACGGGTCCGAGCTGGCCGACAAGGGCCTGACCAAGGGCCTGGAGCTGGCCAAGGACCTCAACGCCGAGGTCGATATCGTCACCGTTTCCGAGCCGTGGGCTGTCGGCATGTACGACGCCATGGGCTGGAGCGTGGGCTACATGAACAGCCCCGAGTACAAGGCCGACCGCGAGGAAGGCGCGCAGAAGGTGCTGCAGCCGGCGCTGGCCAAGGCCGCCGAACAGGGCATTACCGCCAACCCGGTGCACGTACTGGACCGCTACGCGGCCGACGGCATCATCGAGACCGCTGCCGAGCGCAACAGCGACCTGATCGTGATGACCTCGCATGGCCGTCGTGGCGTGACCCGCGTACTGCTAGGCAGCCAGACCGCCGAGGTGCTGGCACGCAGCACGCTTCCGGTGCTGGTCATCCGCTGAGGCACGTGTTCCCGGGGAGGGGACACCGACGCCGGCCGCAGGATGCGCGCCGGCGTCATCTTTTGTGCAGCCGGGCTCGCTGGGGTCGGACCCTGCGGAAAGGGATCCGACCCCTGTCACATCACCAGCTGTAGAGCTTCCAGTACACCGGCGAGACGCCGTCCTTGTCGGTGTCCATGCGGCCATCGCCGTTCTTGTCGTACATGTAGAACGGGGCACCCCGCGACGGCGTCACCTTGACCATGCGCAGCTGCCCGGCCACGCGGTACTCCTCGATGGTGTCGCCGTTGCTCATGGTGCGGCTGGAGACCTCGGCGCCCTTGACGTCGACCGGGGGCGCCCCGGCGCCACCCATGCTGGCGCAGCCGGCAAGCAGGAGCAGGGAGGCCAGCATCAGAGTCTTCATGGGCGGTGGTCCTTTGCCTGGAAAGAGATTCGATTATGCCCCATCGTCGGGCATGCGCCGTGTCGCCGCTGTGCAGGGACAGGCGCGTAGAATCGCTGCATGAGCAGATTAGTCCTGATCGACGGGTCCAGTTACCTGTACCGCGCGTTCCACGCGCTGCCGCCCCTGTCCAATGCACAGGGCGAGCCCACCGGCGCGCTGTTCGGCGTGGTCAACATGCTGCGCTCGACGCTGAAGGAGCGGCCGGCCTACGTCGCGTTCGTCGTCGATGCGCCCGGCAAGACCTTCCGTGATGACCTGTACGACCAGTACAAGGCCAACCGTCCCCCGATGCCCGACGAGCTGCGCAGCCAGGTAGAGCCGATGTGCCGCATCGTCGAAGCGCTGGGCATCAGCATCCTGCGCGTTCCGGGCGTGGAAGCCGACGATGTGATCGGCACGCTGGCCCTGCAGGGCCAGGCGCAGGACCTGAAGGTGACGATCTCCACCGGCGACAAGGACTTCGCCCAGCTGGTGCGGCCGGGCATCGAACTGGTCAACACCATGACCGGCAGCCGCATGGATTCGGACGCGGCGGTGATGGAGAAGTTCGGTGTGCGCGCCGACCAGATCGTCGACCTGCTGGCGTTGATGGGCGACAGCGTCGACAACGTGCCGGGCGTGGAAAAGTGCGGGCCGAAGACCGCCGCCAAGTGGCTGGCCGAGTACCAGCACCTGGAGGGCGTGATGGCCGCCGCGCCGTCCATGAAGGGCAAGATCGGCGAGAACCTGCGTGCGGCGCTGGAGCGCCTGCCGCTGAACCGCGAGCTGGTGACGATCCGCACCGACGTCGCGCTGGAGGCCACCCCGACCACGCTGGCGCTGCGCGAACAGGACGTTCCGGCGCTGACCGAGCTGTACACGCGCTACGGTTTCACCCAGGCCCTGAAGGAACTGGGGGCGCCGCTGCCGGCACCGGCCGTGGCCAGCGAGGCGGCACCGAGCCTGCGTGGCACGGCGGCCGGCTTCGCCCGTGGCAGTGCGGAGGCACCGGCCGAGGGCACGCTGGATCCGGCGCTGGCCGCGCCAGGTGAATACGAGACCGTGCTTACCAGCGGACAGCTGCAGGCCTGGGTGGAGCGGCTGCAGCAGGCTGACCTGATCAGCTTCGATACCGAAACCGATGCGCTGGATGCGATGCGCGCGCGCCTGGTCGGTGTCAGCCTGGCGGTCGAGCCGGGCAAGGCGGCCTACATCCCGGTGGGCCATGACTACCCCGGCGCACCGGCGCAGCTGCCGCTGCAGCAGGTGCTGGACGCGTTGCGCCCGGTACTGCAGGACCCGGCAAGGAAGAAGCTGGGCCAGCACGGCAAGTACGACCTGCATGTGCTGCGGCGCCATGGTGTCGAGGTGCAGGGTTACCACGACGACACCATGCTTGAGAGCTTCGTGCTCAATTCCACCGCCACCCGCCACGACATGGATTCGCTGGCCCTGCGTTACCTGGGCTACACCACCATCAAGTTCGAGGACGTGGCCGGCAAGGGCGCCAAGCAGATTCCGTTCTCGCAGGTGGGCATCGACGAGGCCAGCCGCTATGCGGCCGAGGACGCCGACATCACCCTGCGCCTGCACCGCGCGCTGCAACCGCAGCTGCTGGCCGAACCGGCCCTGGACAGCGTGTACCGCGACATCGAGATGCCCCTGGTGCCGGTACTGGCCAGCATCGAGGCCAACGGTGTGCGCATCGATGCCGACGAGCTGCGCCGGCAGAGCCAGGACCTGTCTTCGCGCATGCTGGCCGCGCAGCAGAAGGCCACCGAGCTGGCCGGGCGCAGTTTCAACCTGGATTCGCCGAAGCAGCTGCAGGCCGTGCTGTTCGACGAGCTGAAGCTGCCGGCGGTGGTGAAGACCCCGAAGGGCCAGCCCAGCACCAATGAAGAGGCGCTGGAGGCGATCGCCGACCAGCATGAGCTGCCGCGGGTGATCCTCGATTACCGTGGCCTGGCCAAGCTGCGCAGCACCTATACCGACAAGCTGCCGGAGATGGTCAACCCGGATACCGGCAGGGTGCACACCAGCTACCACCAGTCCGGCGCTGCCACCGGCCGCCTGTCCTCCTCCGACCCGAACCTGCAGAACATCCCGATCCGCACCGAAGATGGCCGCCGCATCCGCCGCGCCTTCGTCGCACCGGAAGGCTGCCAGCTGCTGGCCGCCGACTATTCACAGATCGAACTGCGGATCATGGCCCACCTGTCCGAAGACCCGGGCCTGGTGCGCGCCTTTGAGCAGGGCGCCGACGTGCACCGCGCCACCGCCGCAGAAGTGTTCGGCCGCACCCTGGACGAGGTGACGCCGAACGAGCGCCGCGCGGCCAAGGCGATCAATTTCGGCCTGATGTACGGCATGAGCGCCTTCGGCCTGGCCCGCAACCTGGGCATCGACCGTGGCCAGGCGCAGGATTATGTGGCGTTGTACTTCAGCCGTTACCCGGGCGTGCGTGACTTCATGGAGCGGATGCGCCAGCAGGCCCGTGACCAGGGCTATGTGGAGACGCTGTTCGGCCGCCGCCTGTATCTGAACGATATCCATGCACGCAACCAGGGCCTGCGTGCCGGTGCTGAACGCGCCGCGATCAACGCGCCGATGCAGGGCACCGCTGCCGACATCATCAAGCGCGCGATGGTGGATGTTGACCGCTGGCTGCGCGACAGCGGGGCCCCGGCGCGGATGATCCTGCAGGTGCACGATGAACTGGTGTTCGAAACCGAGACTGCGTTTGTCGAGGAGCTGCGGGAAAATGTGGTGCAGCGCATGTCGCAATCGGCACAGTTGCGCGTTCCTCTGGTGGTCGACACCGGCGTAGGTAACAACTGGGACGAGGCACACTGAGTCGCTTTCGGGCCTGAAACGACGTGAATTTGTTCATCTGGCCACAGTTTCTGACTCGGCCATGAATACTCGCCCCATTGCGGTTCATTAAATTGGCTCCCTTCACGAACCGTTAGTGTTCGGAGTGGTTCTATAGCTCTCGACAGGCGCAATGCCTGTTGTGGATCTCTCCCATCCCCTGGAGCAGATCTCGGAACGGGGACTCCTCCCCAAGTGCCCGTTCCCCGGCCCCGTTGACCTCCCCCTGGTCAGCGGGGCTTTTTATTTGCGCCGCCGGCAGGCTGCCGGCTGCTAGGCTGGGCCACCGCCCAGCAGGGGAGCCCGCAATGCACGATCTGTTCGCACTGGCGATGCCGTGGTGGGAGTTCATCCTGCGCGCGGTGGTGGTCTACACCGTCGTGCTGGGCCTGGTGCGCCTCAGCGGCAAGCGCGCGCTGGGGCAGATCACCCCGTTCGACGTGCTGCTGATCGTGCTGCTGGGCAACGCGGTGCAGAACGCGCTGCTGGGCCAGGACACGTCCCTGGGCGGTGGCCTGCTGCTCGCCGCGACCCTGATCCTGCTCAACTACGGCGTGGGCTGGGTGACCACCCGCAACCGCCGCCTGGAGCGCCTGATCGAGGGGGAACCGGTGGTGATCGCCCGTGACGGCACCCTGTTGCGGGATGTTCTGCGCCGCGAACTGATCAGCCGGGCCGATTTCGATGCCGCCATGCGCCAGCAGGGCTGCCTGCGCATCGATGATGTGCAGGTGGCGCTGCTGGAAACCACCGGCCATATCACGATCATCGCCCGGCACACGGACGCGTAGGGCCGGCGGCATGCGTGCGGGGACGGCCACGCCGCCCCGCGAGATGCCTTAGAGCCAGTCGCGCGGGACCAGGTAATCGGCCAGTCGGGCTTCCGGACTGCCCGCCTCGGGGGTGAAGCCGTATTCCCAGCGCACCCGCGGCGGCAGGCTCATCAGGATGCTTTCGCTGCGGCCGCCGCTCTGCAGGCCGAACAGCGTGCCGCGGTCGTAGACCAGGTTGAATTCCACATAGCGGCCCCGCCGGTACAGCTGGAATTCGCGCTCGCGCTCGCCATGGGCGATGTCCTTGCGCTGCTGCACGATCGGCAGATAGGCATCGAGGAAGCCGTCGCCGACCGCCCGCAGGTAATCGAAGTCGCGTTCGAAATCGCCGTGCAGATCGTCGAAGAACAGGCCGCCGATGCCGCGCGTTTCGTTGCGGTGGCGCAGGAAGAAGTACTCGTCGCACCAGCGCTTGTGCGCGCTGTAGCGCTCTTCACCAAACGGCGCGCACAGGTCGTGGGCGACCTGGTGCCAATGGCGCACGTCCTCGTCGAAGGGATAGAAGGGGGTCAGATCGAAACCACCCCCGAACCAGCTGGCCACCACTTCGCCGTCGCGCTGCGCCTGGAAGAAGCGCACGTTGGCATGGGTGGTGGGCACATAGGGGTTGAGCGGGTGGAACACTAGCGATACGCCGGTGGCGCGCCAGGAGGCGCCGGCCAGCTCCGGGCGGTTGGCCGAGGCCGACGGCGGCAAGCGGCTGCCGGAGACATCCGAGAAGCCGATTCCGGCCTGTTCGAACACCGCGCCGTCGCGCAGCACGCGGGTACGGCCACCCCCGCCTTCAGCGCGCTGCCACAGGTCTTCCTGGAAGCGGGCCTGGCCGTCGGCCGCTTCGATCGCCGCACAGATGCGGTCCTGCAGGTCGGTCAGGTAGGCGCGCACGCGCTCGAATTCGTTCATGACGCGTACTTTACCGCAGGGCCTGCCGCACGCCGCGGGTGAGGGCAGGTCAGTGGAAGCAGGAGCGGATATCCGGCCGCAGCAGGCGCCAGGCCAGCCAGCCCTGCGCGACGAGCAGGGCGAAGGCGCCGCCGAACAAGGTCAGCGACATGAGGATGTGCTGGGTTCGCGCTTCGCGCAGTGTGCCTGGATCGACGATACGCCCGATGACGTCGGCGACGACGCTGTCCAGCCACCCGGCGACGGCGAAGTTTGCCAGGGCCGAGAGCCACAGCAATGCCACGTAGCTCCAGAGGCCCCAGCGACGTCGCCGGGCGAATCCCCAGCTGGAAAGCACGGCGGGGATCGCTGACAGCATCAGCCACAGGGTAGCGTCCACCGGTTTGCGCAGGATCCACAGCACGCTTGGCGGGAACTGCTGTTCAGTGGCCGACAGTAGCATCCACCGCCAGAACGGGCCGCCGGACAGCTGCCAGACCACCAGCGCCTGAATCGCCATGGCCACCACGAACGCTGCGCAGATCAGCAGCGACGCCAGGCCGAGCGGCCGCACGAAATCCTCCGGGTTGAGCGGCGTGGCAGGGCGGTGCCGGGGCGGTTGAAGCGACATCCGATGTCCTTGGCTGCAGTGGCGTCTTCAGCGGGTCGCCACCCGGGTGGCAACGGCCGGCAGGATATGGTGTTCGCTCAAGGGTGCCAAGCGCAGGCCATGGGGCGGGCGCAGCGGCACCCACGCCAGCTCGGCGATTTCCGCGCGTGCCTGCGGCGTGCCCTGTACCTGCACCCACCAGGCCTCGGCCTGTACGCGATGACCAGGCTCGTTCACCGCCCAGTCCTGGAAATGGCCCAGCGCCACGGTCGGGCCGGCGAGCAGGCGCACACCCAGCTCCTCGTCCAGTTCGCGGGCCAGCGTCTGCAGTGGCGTTTCGCCCGGTTCGGGCTTGCCTCCGGGCTGGATGAAGCGGTCGGCGCCGTGCTTGCGTACCACCAGCGCCCGGCCGTGGTCGTCGACGATGACCGCGGCCACGATGTGGATCGTGGCCGTGGCACTGCTCACTTCAGGTTCTGCTCGAACAGCTTGAGGATGCGCTTGTACTGGTCCAGCCAGGAGTCGGCGCGGACGTAGCCGTGGCGCTCCAGCGGGTACGGGGCGATCGACCAGTTGTCCTTGTGCAGCTCGATCAGGCGCTGGGTCAGGTTCACCGAGTCCTGGAAGAACACGTTGTCATCCATCATGCCGTGCGCGATCAGCAGGTTGTCCTGCAGGTTCTGCGCGTACTCGATCGGCGAAGACACCCGGTACGCCTCCGGATCGATGTCCGGCGTGTTGAGGATGTTGCTGGTATAGGCATGGTTGTAGTTGTGCCAGTCCACCACCGGGCGCAGCGCGGCACCGGCCTTGAAGGTGCCCGGTGCGCGGAACAGCGCCATGAAGGTCATGAAGCCGCCGTAGGAGCCACCGTAGATGCCGGCGTGGTCACGGTCGCCCTGCTGGGTGTCCACCAGCCAGTCCAGGCCGTCCTTGTAGTCTTCCAGTTCCGGGTGGCCCATGTTGCGGTAGACGGCCGTGCGCCAGTCGCGGCCGTAGCCCTCGCTGCCGCGGTAGTCCATGTCCAGCACGATGTAGCCCTTCTGCACCAGCAGGTTGTGGAACATCTGCTCGCGGAAGTAGGCCGGGTAGCGCTGGTGCACGTTCTGCAGGTAGCCGGCACCGTGCACGAACATCACGATCGGGTACTTCCTGCCCGGCTCCTTGTGCTCGGGTTCGTAGTACTTGGCCCAGACCACGCCGGCGCCATGCCTGGACGGTACCGCCACCAGCTTCGGCTGGATCCACTGGCGCGCCTTGAAGTCGGCGCTGCGGGTATCGGTCAGCACGCGGGCCTGGCCGCCCGCGCTGGGCAGCACCGCCAGCTGCGGTGGCAGGTAGGCACCGGAGTAGCGCACCAGCAGCTGCTGGCCATCCGGCGACAGCGAGAAGTCTTCCACGCCGTTGAGGCTGGTCAGCTCGCGGACCTGACGGCTGCCGGTGTCGACCGCGCAGACTTCGTAATCGTGCGGGGCCTGCTGGTTGCACAGGAAGTAGAAGCCCTTGCCGTCGGCCGACAGCACGGGCGCGGAGGTCTCCCACTTGCCGCTGGTCAGCGCCTGCGGCCGGGCAGTGCCGGCCTGGGTGTACAGGTGCGAGAAGCCCGATTCCTCGGACAGCAGCCACAGCGTGCGGCCATCGGCCATCCAGCCGAAATCGTTGAAGCCCCAGTTGATCCACGCGTTGTCGGTCAGCCGGTGGCGGTTCTGCACGCGGCCGTCGCTGCCGATGCTGACGATCCAGCGGTCCTTGTTGTCGTTGGCGCGCAGCATCACCGCCGCCTGCTGGCCATCGGCGCTCCAGCGCATGCCGCCGCCCATGAAGTCGCTCATCACCTGCACGCTGCGTTCGCCCTTCAGCGCCTCCTTGCCGGCCTTGCGGCGCAGGTCGGCCAGCGGGTCGGTGGCGATGCCCGGCAGGCCGGACAGCGACAGCTTCTGCGCCTTGCCGCTGCGCACGTCCACGTACCACAGGGTGTGCGGCTCGTTGCCATTGCGACCGACGCGGGTGCGGGTGTCCTCGGTTTCCTCGTAACCGGATTCGGTCACGTACAGCGGCATCTTGCTGGTGCGGCCCTCGTCGAAGTCCTTCGGCGTGGTCACCACGATCAGGTGGCCCAGGTCCGGCGACAGCACGCTGTCGGCGATCTCCACGTCGGCGCCCAGGTATACCGGGCCCGGCGCGCGGGTCGGGTCGGCCTGGCGCCAGCGCTGGTCCTGGTCCTTCAATGCCTCGCGCTGCTCGCGGTCGCGACGCAGGGTTTCCAGGGTACGCAGCTGCTGGTCGCGCAGCAGGTCGTCCTTGGGCGCGCTGTTGGGGTCCTTGTCGGCCTTCAGGCTGGCAACCTGCTGCACGCCGCCGGCAGCGGTCCAGTGGAACCAGTTCTGGCCCACCCGCCAGATCACGCCGTTGTCGGCAGCGAAGTTCACCCCGCTGGCGCGCTCGTTGCTGCGCGTGAGCTGGGTGAGCGCGCCGCTGCGCAGGTCGCGCACGAACACGTCGCCGTTGCGGACGAAGGCGCTGCGGGTGCGGGTGCGGTCGTAGACCGGATCGGCCACGTCCAGGGTGCCGCGCTGGTCGTCAGCCACCTGGGCCGCAACACCACCGGCCACGGGCTGGCGGAAGGTGTCGCGCACCGGGCTGCCGTTGCGCTTGAGCTGGTACTCGACCTGCTGGCTGTTCCACGACCACCAGGCCTTCTCGACCGGCGGACCGATCCAGTCCGGATCCGCCATGGCCTGTTCGATGGTGATCGGCGTCGGCGCGGCATGGGCGGCCGGTGCGGCCAGCACGGCCGACAGCAGGAGGGACAGGGGCAGCACTCGGGACATGGGCGGACGGCACCAGAAAAGGAAACCGGGCAAGGGTAGCAGCCGTTCGCGCCGCAGGAGGGGGCCACAGGTCATGGCAGCGGGATCGGCAAAGCGGTGCAACCGGCGGCCGCCATCGCGCATCCATTCTCCTGAACCCGCATCATTCACCGCACAGGAGCACGACCATGCAGGAACTCATCCCGATCACCCTCTTCATCTGCATCGCCTACGCCATCCACGCCATCGCCGATGCGCGCGCGCGCAGCAAGCTGGTCGCACCGCACGTGCCCGAGGAGGTGATCCGCTCCCTGGCCGTGCTGGAGGAAGAGCGCCGCCGCCAGGGCGCGCTGCGCTGGGGCATCAGCCTGGTGTGCCTGGCCCTGGCCATGGGCCTGCTGGAAGTCCTGGGCGCCCGCGACCTCACCTTTGGCGCCGCTGCCGCCCTGGTGGGCAGTGCCGGCCTGGGCCAGCTGCTGGCCTGGCACTTCACCCGCCCCGCCGTGCGCAAGAGCTGAGCGCCGGCATGCCACACGCCCCGGGGGAGCGGTGCGCATGAGCCTGCTGGGCGAAGCCCTGTCCGCCCTGCGCGGCCGCCGCCGGCAGGACGCCGCGGCGGCCGCGGTCATCGAAGATGATGCGGCGCTGGTGCGGGCCATCATCGATGGCTCGCAACCGGCGTTCGCGCAGCTGGTGCAGGCCCACCAGCGCACGTGCGCGCATGTGATCGGGCGCATGGTGGGTGACCGCGATCAGGTCGCTGACCTGCTGCAGGAGACCTTCCTGGCGGTGTTCCGGCAACTGCACCGGTTCCGCTTCGAATCCTCGCTGCGGACCTGGATCTCACGGGTGGCCTACACCACCGCATTGCAGCACCTGCGTCGCCGGCGCCTGGAAGCGCAGTGGATGGTGGCGGTGGAGGTACCGGAGGATCTGGGCATCGGTGACGAGGGACCGGGCCCGGCCGAACTCAGCCAAGCGCTGCAGGCCGGCCGCCAGCTGGGTGCGGCGCTGGAGCGGTTGAGCCCGCCGCAGCGCCTGATCGTCGGCCTGCACTACCTGGAGGATTTCGACCTGGCAGAGATCGAGCAGGTGACCGGTCTTGCGCGCGGTACCATCAAGAGCCACCTGCACCGCGCGCGTCTGCTCCTGAAGCAGGAACTGACGCGGCATGCCACCGCCGGAGAACTGCTGTGAATCCACCGACCGATCCCCGCGATGCCGACGAGCGCGCGCTGGCGCAGGCGTTGCGTGAACAGGCACGGCAGGAACAGACCCCGGACGTGAGCGAGGCGTTGCAGACGCGTATTGCCAGTGAGTCGCGCGACAGTGGCGTGGGCTATGTGGTGGTGCAGGTGCTGCTGGTGGGCGCGCTGCTGGCGGCCGGTGCCTGGTACTTCTGGCCTTGAGGCTCTCGCCGGGGGGGGGGCCGCGCCCCGCCGGGGGGGATGGGGGGGGGCCGGGGGGGGGGGCGGCGGGGGCGCCGGGGGGGGGGGGGGGGGGGGGGGCCGCGGGGGGGGGCGCCCGCCGGCCGGGGAGGGCGGCGG